>JANYKG010000080.1 GCA_025358205.1 Armatimonadota bacterium | reverse complement strand
TGGCGATCATCAAAGAGACTACCGCATGCTTCTCTATCTTTTCAACTCCGAGTGTTCATAATGTCATGAGACTGGACAATTGGGTATTGAGAGCTAAGTTTCGGACTCGTCACCTGTGAATCGGCGGTGCGCATGCGACTCGGTGGATGAACGGCCCGCTAGGCTGTCGGTCATGGCACACCTCGCACTTCTTGATCGCACCGAGCTTGCCCTGAAGGAGCAGCGACTGCACGTTGTCTTGAGGGTTTGTCGTCGGTGTGATGGCGTGCGGAGTGTTGTGGCATGCTTCGCAGAAGACTCCACCGTGCCCCTTGGAGTTTCTGTACAGAGTGTTCGGCTGTTCGTAGTCAAAACCACGCTTATGATGGCAGTTGTCACACCGTGGCAGATCAACCCACGGTCGGCGGTTCGGATCGGCAACCGCTTCCATCGAAGTATGGCAGTTCATGCAGTTCATCTTCCTTTTGGCGTGGATGTCACGCAGGCAGTGGACGTTCGGCCCGGGATGGCATGCGTAGCAGGTGACGCCGTTCAGCATTGCCGATACGTCGCCCATGCGTGTCGAGTGCGCACTATGCATTGCATGCGAAAGGGTTGATATGTTCGGATTTCCCGGTAACCCTAGTTCCGGCTGTGCGTGGCAGCTTCCGCAAAGAACGGGTCTGGTGGTATCGAGTACCATGGGCTGTCCGTTATATGTGGGATGCTTCCGGTTGTGCGCTGCCACAGGGTTTGCTTCGACTTCGTTGCCGTTGTGACACATAGCGCATTGAATGTCCCACGATACCGGGACCACAGCCTGTGTCCTCGCGACAACCGTGCGCCCTTGTACGACTGCTATGCTCGCTAACTGAAATGGATTCTCAATCAGTTGGTCCGTGAGCGGTGTCAGCGGGATGCCTGATACGCACCAGTCTCCACCTATCGTTGCCCTCATGGTTCCCCATAGAGTGTTGCCGGAGAGTCCTACATCCAGCGGAAGGGATACACCGAGCAGATCCTGCACATACTGCCAGAAGTTGGTTTTGTCATATGAATGCGTGTTGCCGGGGATTGTGTAGGTAACGGTGATGCCGGACGTGACTATCCTGGGCTTCTTGCCCGTGCGGTCTATCACCTGAGCGTGCAGAGTGTTGTATGGCGGTAGGATCATGAGCGCCGAGAAATCCTGGTTCATGCAGTGCATGCCCAGATCATTATAACCAAACACTACCATCGCTGGGCCGGTGTGCTTGTCTTCGCTACCTCTATTGACTATCACCGTGGCGCTACAATAGGCGCTACATGCTACAAGAATGACTACCAATGCTACCGTCCACCGCTTCATCGCTCTCCTCCGGGTCTAGGGTTTCCGTAAACATTCCCACCGGATTCGCCAGCTAAACATTTGGCGGCGATTCCGTATGCATATGGGCGGACTGGCCCTGTACGCGCACAGCTACTGAGGTGTTCGGCTTGCGGATGGTTTGACCATCTTCTGGAACAACTCAAGCCATGCGAGCGTGATAGTGTCTGCGATTGAAGTGGACTTGCGATACTCGTCTGGCGTTTTGCCCCAGTAGAACCCGATCCACCCCTGTGCGTACTTCTCGGAGTCCTTCAGGAACTGCCGAAGCTCCGGTATCGAGCAGTGCATCGGGAACACCTCTTCGATCACCAGCGGCTTCCCGACCGAGAACCGCTTCAGCACGTTCAGCGACGCCTGCATGTTCTTACTGTCCGGGTAGACGTGTACGCTCAGGTAGTCCACCTCGCGGGCGATTTCCTTCGGCAGGAACCCGGCTGAGGCAGCCGGGTCATCAGACTCCCAAGGGAGCATGCCGACGGTGATGAGGTGGCGCTTGTCGTGCTTGCGGATGGCCGTTCGCATGGTCTTCAGCCAGTCCCGCGCAATCTCGGTTCGTGGGCGATCCTGCTGATCCAGCGAGATGAACTGAACGTAATAGAACCCGCCGAACTCGCCCGTAAGCCACTCGCCCGACTTGCGAGTCTCGGACGGGACTACCGGCTCGTTCATGAGGTCATAGCAGAGTATCCCAGGGTGGTTGGCACACCTTGTGGCGATGGCCTCCCAGAACACGGCCTGTGAGCGCCATCGGTCCTTCTCAGAAAGCTTGTCGTACCAGACCGGGATGTGTTCCTTCTTGTAGCACGCCAGTCCGGTGATGTCCAGGTAGAGGCCTGTGCGCTCGGCGAGCGAAACCAGCTTCTCAAGCCTGTCCAGCGCCTTCGCGTTCGGTTTGTTCGCGCTCTGCATGAACCGCCCGAACTGCAGGTGAACCCGGACGACATTCGCACCGAGCGCCTTCATCTCCGCGAAGTCCTGCTCAACCTTGGGCCAGTCGGTTTCCCAGTAGTCCTCAAGCAGCCGCATGTCGGCATCGCGGTCGTAGTTGAACCCACGCGGCACGAACGCCTTGCCCGACGAGGCGAAGACGAACGACTTCCCATCCTTGCCGATCTTGATCCACTCCACGGGCTTAGCCTCCACGCAACAGCTTCCGGCGGCGATGAGCGTCACTGTAAGCAGCATGGCCATCAACCATTTGACCATTAACCATTCTCTATCTGCCATCATCCATTCTCTCCATCGCACTTGCTCAGCATATAGATAATGAACTCCGGCACGCGGAGGTTATCGGCAATTTGAGGGTAATGGGACAACTGCTCCGGCGATGGCGTCGGCTCGCGGATGCCGTCCAATCGAAACCCCGCCTCCAGGAAGCCGTTGACGTAGGTAGACATCGTGCGGTGGTAGTTGAATACCATGCCGCCGGACATCCACAACTCGCGCTCGCCCTCGTCGAAGTAGTTGTCCAGCTTGAAGTGGAGCTTTTCGTTCCCCGCCTTGATCCAGCAACCGCCTGCGAGTACCATCGGCTGGAGGGTGCAGACGACTAACCGTCCGTCCGGCCGCAGTATCCGGTGGGTCTCTCGAAGCGCCCGCTGGAAGTCCGGCACGTCAACGAGGCTGAGGTAGGACACTGCTAGATCGAAGCTCGCATCACGTATACTGCTCAAGTCCTGCATATCTCCGAGGACGTATGTTTCGTCCTTGGCTTTGTTTGCTTGCGCGTACTCCACGAACCGCTCCGTGAAGTCGAGCCCGGTGACATCAGCGCCCTCTTGTGAGAGCATCCGGCTGAACCGACCTTCGCCGCAGCCGAGGTCAATCACCTTCAGTCCGGCCACATCGCCGACCGCATCCAACATCCACTTGTCTAACAAGCCTTTGCGGTGGTAGCTGCCGTCGCCCTCTATGCTGTTAATCCATCCATCTGATAGGTTCGCCCATTGATCGCGGGGACTCTCACTTGTCATGCGTTTGCTCCAATGTGATTGGTTGCCCACAGTATATCACACAACCTGTACCGTTCTCCTTATTGACTTGCCGGTATTCCCGTGCTAAACTCGCGCTGGGAGAAATAGTGGAAAAGTTCCTGACTGAGAAGATCGAAGTCGAGCAGAGCGCATCAAGCCCGCATCCGGTCAGCTTTACCTGGCGCGGCGAGGTCTATACCGTCGCCGAGGTGGTGGAGGAGTGGGTGGACACCGGCTTTGGGACCGCCAACGAGCGCAGCCGGGTGTGGTTCAACCGCCGCCACCGCCGCTGGTTTGTCGTCCGAACCACGGCAGACGAGCTATTCGAGATGTACAAGGACTACGCAGATAATCGCAAGTTCACCTGGTGGCTGACGAAAAAGCTGGAGCGTCATGGGTAGACGACGCCAGTGTACACCTCGTTAGGAAGTTTTTGGCGTTCCAATTCTCAATGGGATAGTGCAGGTCTGCTCCAATGCGAAATATCGGCGAAATCGTGTGAACACTGATGAAGGATTAGTGACAAACAGGTGAAAATTAGGCCTACTCCAGCTTTATGATTTCCTCGGAGGAAATGATTCCCTTCCCATTTATTCAGATGCTTGATTTTTCACGGCTCTTGCGGTACACTGAAAGCGTGAAATTGCCACGAGTACCCGACCGATAGGGAGGACCAACCGATGAAGTTCGTTATAACTCTCCTGCTGCTCATTACCCTGGGTGGATCAGTGTTCGCCGCGGATACGCCTGCGACCACCACCGAGCCGACCGTGACCACCGCTCCGACGACGGACGCAACTCCCACCGTGACGACGAGTGAGACAGCCAAGCCGACGGATCAGCCCGCGCCGGATGCCGCTACTGACCAGAAGAAGAAACGCACAGTGTTTGCGCTTTCAGCCGGTCTGTACATGCCCGTCAACGGACAGGTTAAGGACATCTACGGCGACAATTTCCTGCGCCTCGGCATTCGTCCGCTGCCCACCAACGCGCCCAAAGGTTGGCGGTTTGCTTACGATGTGAACTGGATTTCGCTTGAGAGCATCAACGGCAAGGCGACCATCATACCGATCACAGCAGGCGTGCTCCGCAGGTTCGGCAAAAATGATGTGAAGTCTTATGCTGCACTAAACGTGGGTCCGTACTACGGCAACGTCAAGGTGCCTGCACTGGGCATAGACAAAACGGGTTGGGGATGGGATGCCAACGCCACGCTCGGCGTGGTCTTCAAGGAGCGGTTCTGTCTTGAGGCGCGGTATGACTTGATGAACAAGTTCGCCGGTCTGGATTTCGATTCACTCACTATCTCAGCGGCCATCAGAATTTTCACGGCCAAGCTCTAGCCAGAATATGGATACAATGCTCGCCGCCGTTCTTCATGACTTCGACGACCTGAGGATTGAACAGGTCCCGCTTCCTCGCGCCACGGACTTCGGTGATGTGGTGGTCCGCATCGTGTCGTGTGGGGTCTGCGCGACCGACTACAAGGCGATCAAGGGCATCCGCAAGAACATCTCCTTCCCCTCCATTCAGGGCCACGAGCCGAGTGGTATCGTCTCGGAGATCGGCCCAGGTGTTACGCATGTGAAGGTGGGAGACGAGGTCATCGTTCAGCCGCTGGGACACTGCGGATGGTGCCCGAACTGCCGCGCCGGAAACACCCACTACTGCGAACATGCCTTCGTCCTCGGCGGCGACGGCCCGGATGATGTGTGGAACGGCGCATTTGCCGAGTACATGTTGACGAAGGAGAGTACCCTCTACCCAAAGCCCGCGAGCATTTCGTTCGATGCAGCCGCAATCACCGAGCCGCTCGCCGGCGCATGGAAGGGCGTCATTCACCACAGCGGTATGCAGGTCGGCGATGATGTGGTGGTTATAGGGGTCGGGAGCATCGGAATGCTTTGCATGATGGTCGCGAAGACGGCAGGTGCGGCCCGGCTCATTGCAGTAGACACGAGTGATTACGCACTAGATCAGGCGCTCAAGCTAGGCGCAACGCACGTTGTGAACCCGTCCGCCTGTGATGCGAAGAAACGTATATACGAGATCATTCCACGAGGTCCCGATCTGATCGTAGAGGCCGCCGGGCCGATAGGGGCCGTGAACCTGATGGTGGACCTTCGACGCAGGGGAACGCGATGGAACGTTTTCGGCATCACCACGCACGAGAAGTTCGAACTTGACGGTGGGCTTACCCACTTCCTTGAGGGTCGTCAGGATGCCAGCTTCGGGACTACCACTGTATCCATGATGAAAGCCATCCGCTTGATGGAGACCGGTATGGTGGACACGGAGACGATCATCTCCCACCGCTTTCCGCTGGCGCAAATCCACGAAGCCCTTGACGTTATGGCCTCCCCGAACCGCAACAAGATCATCATCAACCCGTGAAGGGGAAAATGGTCGGATGGTCATTAAGAATGGTCTAATGGTCGCTTGCAATCGACTATCTGACCATGCTTTTTCCTTTCCCTTGTGGTTTGACACTCCTATGTCCGGGTGGTATACTTCAACAGACAAATGAATATGGCCGCTGGGGGTGCTTGGGGATGATGAGTGAGAAGTGATGAGTGAAGGGAAGAGTTTCACGAGTTACGAATTGCGAGTCATTCTTCCGGGCTGAGAGTCTCGCTTGACGGGATAACCCTTAGTACCTGAGACGGGTAATGCCGGCGTAGGGAAAGCGGATGCGATAAACATCACGCCGTGAGCGCTTCGCCCGCGGCGTGTTTTCGTGATGAGTGACAAGCTGATGAGTGACCTGAGACCATGGTTTTGCCCAACCTTCGGGCGCGCCTCACTCATCACTCTTCACTTATCAGACCTTGACCAACAAGAAGAGACGGTGTAGTACAATGACTCAGTTAGAAATCGCAAGAGCGGGTAAAATATCGCCCGAGATGACCGCAGTCGCCGAGTTCGAGCGGCTGGAGGCAGAAGAGATTCGCGCCGGGATAGCCGAGGGTGTCATCTGCATACCACGCAATATCCATCACGATATCCCCAGGCCGCGCGGCATCGGCAAGGGCCTGAGCACGAAAGTCAACGCCAACATCGGCACGTCAGGCGACTTCCCGAACGTCGAGGACGAACTCGTCAAGCTCCGCGTCGCCATCGAGGCGGGTGCGGATGCGGTCATGGACCTGAGCACCGGCGGCGATCTGGCTGCCGTGCGCAGAACCGTGATAGATAACTGCACCGTACCGCTCGGCACGGTTCCCATTTACGAAACGGCGGTTCGAGCAGCGGACGGCGGTTCCGTCGTGGACATGTCCGAGGACGACCTCTTTCGCGTGATAGAGCGAAATGCCACCGACGGCGTGGATTTCTTGACCGTCCACTGCGGCATCACCCGCGAGGCCATTGCGCGGCTTCAGGAGTGCGGGCGCGTTGCGGATGTCGTCAGCCGGGGCGGCGCGTTCCTCGTCTGCTGGATGCTGGCGAACGGCAAGGAGAATCCTCTCTACTCCAGGTTCGACGATCTGCTGGATATCTGCCGCGCGCACGATGTGACGCTCTCTCTCGGCGACGGGTTTCGGCCCGGATGTCTGGCGGATGCCACCGACCGCGCACAGATTCAGGAGCTTATCATCCTGGGCGAACTGGTGGACCGCGCGCGCAAGGCCGGGGTGCAGTCCATGGTCGAGGGTCCGGGCCACGTGCCCATGAACCAGGTCATCACCAACATTCAGATTCAGAAGACGCTCTGCAAAGGCGCGCCGTTCTACGTGCTCGGCCCGCTGGTAACGGACGTTGCGCCGGGTTACGATCACATCACGTCCGCCATCGGTGGAGCAATCGCCGCCGCCGCCGGTGTGGACTTCCTCTGTTACGTTACGCCGTCCGAGCACCTGGGTCTTCCCGGCCCGGACGAGGTACGCGAAGGTGTCATCGCCGCGCGCATAGCCGCTCACGCGGGTGACATCGCGAAGGGCGTGAAGGGCGCAATGGAATGGGATCGCGAGATGTCGGTCGCCCGCAAGAAACTGGATTGGGAGAAGCAGCTTGAGCTGTGCATTGACCCAATCAAGTTCAAGAAGTTCAGATCCGAGCGCGCCACATCCGCAGAGGAAGTCTGCTCGATGTGCGGCAAATACTGTGCCATGAAGGTAGTTGACGAGTATCTGCACAAAGGATAGACAGCAGATGTAGGGAACGGTCGCCGTACCGTTCCTCATGTGACCCACAGACCGGAGGAACAAATGCGTATACGTCCTATCAGTCCTATTTGTCTCATCGTAGTACTGCTCAGCGTTTTGCTGATCTGCTCGTCACTGTATGCCGAGGTTCCGCTTTCGCAAGTGAACGTCCGGGACTACGGCGCGAAGGGCGACGGCGTGACCGACGACACGGACGCGTTCACCAAGGCGATGGCCGCACTCGGCGAGCAGGGCGGCACAGCCACTGTTCCGACCGGCAACTACCTCATCAAGACCCATATAAAGATTCCCAACAGCGTTACCCTTGAGGGCGTCTGGAGCATCCCGACCGCGTTCTCGCAGATGAAGGGCAGCACTCTGCTGGCCGTCGAAGGCGCGGGGGCCGAGACCGGCACTCCGTTCATCACCATCGGCATGAACGCCACGCTCAAGGGCATCACCGTCTTCTACCCGAACCAGAAGCCGGAGAAGATCATCCCCTACCCCTGGTGCATCGGCAACGCGGGCGGCGACAACTCGTCCATCATTGACTGCCTGATCGTGAATCCGTACAAGGGTGTGGACTTCGCCACCAACGCATCGGGGCGACACTACATCCGCAACCTCTACGGCCAGCCGCTGCTCAAAGGCATAGCCCTGGACAAGTGCTACGATGTGGGCCGCATCGAGAACGTTCACTTCTGGCCGTTCTGGAAGTGGGACGAGGAGAGCGGCATCCGCGATTGGATGTGGAAGAACAGCGAGGCGATCATCCTGGCCCGAACCGACTGGGAGTACGTCTTCAACTTCTTCTGCTTCGGGTACGGCACCGGCTTCAAGTTCATCGCGGGCAAGGATGGTCCGTGCAACGGCAACTTCCTGGGGTGCGGTGTTGACGCGTCGAACATCGCAGTACTGGTGGAAGATTGTCAGCAACCGGGCCTTCTCTTCACCAATGGTGAGTTTGTTGCCTTCGGTGGCGATAAGCCCGCCGAGGTGGTGATAAAGAATACCAACAAGGGCGTTGTGCAGTTCAACAACTGCGCCTACTGGGGTTCGTCCGACCAGATCGCGCGAATAGACGGCACTGGCACGGTCAGCTTCACGGGCTGCAACCTGAACCACTGGGACCGGCAGAACAAGAAGATTCCGGCCATCGAGCTGTACGGCGGAAACCTGCTGGTGAATGGATGCAACTTCGCAAGCGCCGGGCCACAGCTTTCGCTCAGGGGCAAGGCGAGTTCGGCGGTCTTCCTGGGCAACCATCTGGGCGGCCCTGTGGCAGTCACCAATCCAGCGAAGGCTCAGCTTCAGATGGGGTTCAACACGTTCCAGGCTCCTCCCGGCAAGCCGAAGGAAGAAGCCGGTGCGATTGTGCTGGACGATGCTGACGGCCCGTCGGCGGTTCAGTACGTCGGCGAGTGGTTGGTCGCGCAGAACTCGGCTAGCGTTGATATAGGCTATTTCCAGGGCACGCACTGGGCATGGAAGGGCAATGGAGATGCGAAGGCGGTCTTCACGCCGAATGTCCCGAAGGCAGGTACATATCGGGTCTACGCGTTCTTCGGTCCTGATCCCGACGGAGGATACGCCCATGCGCGGAAAGCTCCGGTTATCATTCGCTCGGCAAGTGGCACGGCGACAAAGTATGTGGACCTTCGCCTGCCGAAGGGAACGTGGATTGACCTGGGCGTATACAAGTTTGCAGCCGGACGCAAGGGTTCCGTCACCATGACTAACAATGCTGACGGCAACGTGCTGGCAGACGGTGTAAAACTGGTTCCCGTCAAGAAGTGACATGAAACTATCCGAACTCGGTGAAGAAGCGCTCATAAAGCGTCTGGCAGAGCAGGGCTTCATCGCAAAGTCCGGCTCCGGCCTGATCGTCGGCATTGGGGATGACGCTGCCGTGCTGCCCGGGCCGGACGGCATGTACACACTCGTCACCACGGATATGCTCACTGAGCGGATAGACTACCTCCCCGAGTGGATCACACCCTACGAACTCGGCTGGAAGTGCGTCGCAGTAAGCATCAGCGACATCGCCGCGATGGGCGGACTGCCCACCTGGACCTTCCCTTCCATCGGACTCAAGCCCGATACCGAGGTTGAGTCCGTAGACGAGTTGTACCGGGGCATGGCCGAATGTGCTCGCAGGTTCGGCAGCGAGATTGCAGGCGGGGACACGAACTCAGTGAAGGGCGATGATACCTTCAGCATCACCCAACTCGGGCAGGTGGAGCCGGACAAGATCATGCTCCGCTCAGGCGCGAAGATCGGTGACCGCATCCTGGTGACCGGACACCTCGGCGACTCGCGCAGTGGACTGGAACTGCTGCTCAAGTATGGCACAGAGGAAGCTCGGCGGAAATTCGCTCACCTGGTCGAGTCCCATGTCATACCGATGCCAAGGGTGCAGGAGGCGCGTGCTGCCGTTGGAACAGGCGCAGTACACGCGATGATGGACCTCAGCGACGGTCTCGGCGCGGACTTGCCCAAGCTCTGCAAAGCGAGTGGGGTAGGGGCGGTCATCTATGCGGACAAGCTTCCGATCAGCGACGAACTCCGCCGCGCCGCTGATATGCTGGATATGGATGCGACCCAACTTGCCGCGAGCGGAGGCGAGGACTTCGAGCTTCTCATGGCCGTTGATCCGGCAGCGGTTGACAGTGTTATTCTTGCTTGCGGGAGCACAACCGAGATCGGCGAGATTGTGGACGGCGTAATCCAAATGTCGCTTTCCGACGGAACCCGGCAATCGCTCACTTCCGGCTGGGAGCACTTCGCGCAATAATGCCTGGGAGCGCAGACGTCCTCGTCTGCTCCCTATCCGGAAAGAAGCGGGCGAGGACGCCCGCGCTCCCAGAAAAACCGCTATCATAGTCTACTTGCACTTCCCCGCAGGCCGCATTTTCGCTATAATGGGCGCATAGGAGTTAGCCATGCCCAAGCTCGTAGCTCTGGTAAACCCCAATCGCCTTCAGCCCGGCGTTGCGCCGCTGGCCCTGGACTACCTCGCCTCGGCGCTCAAGAGCCGTGGGCATGAAGTCCGCGTGCTGGACCTCTGCCATGTGCGCAGACCTAAAGAATCCATCCGCGCGTTCTTCGCCGAAGTGAAGCCCGACCTCATCGGCTTCACCATACGCAACCTGGACGACGTGGTGTTCAACTGCTTCCTCGCTGAGGAGATGAAGCCGCTGGTTGAGGAGATCAAACGCGCTTCATCTGCGCCCATCGTGCTCGGCGGCAGCGGGTTCTCCATGGCGCCGGAATTGCTGCTGGACTTCTTTGCGGTCAACCTTGGGGTTGCAGGCGAAGGTGATATTGCCTTGCCGATGCTGTCATCCGGTACGGCGGATATGTCCGAAATTCCCGGCCTGGTTTGGCGCGATGGTACCGAGATCAAGCGCAATCCACTAGGCTGTACGGACGTGAACGCCCTCAACCTCTCCGAGCGCGGAACGATAGACCATGCGCCCTACAGCTACGGCAAGGGCAAGCGGGGCTGTGCGGGAGTCCAGACCAAGCGCGGCTGCTCCAACCGCTGCATCTACTGCACAGTTCCGAACATAGAGGGTCGAACGGTTCGTCTCCGCAACCCGAAGGCCATCGCCGATGAGATGGAGGCGCTGGCGGCATCCGGTATAAAGCGCATTTTTCTTGCCGACAGTGAGTTCAACTATCCGATGGAGCACGCCGTGGCCTGCTGCGAGGAGTTCATCGCGCGCGATATGGCAAAGAAGCTCACCTGGCAGGCGTATGCGTCGCCCGGTCAGTTCGATGCAAACCTCGCTAAAGAGATGAAGGAGGCCGGCTGCGATCTTCTTATCACCACGCTGGATAGCGGTGACGATGCGGTCCTCGAGCGATTGGGCAAACCGTTCCGCGTGGCCGACGCTGTGGCGTGCGTCAAGGCGTGTCAGGAAGCTGATCTGAACGCCATCTACTGCCTGACGCTCGGCGGACCAGGTGAGACGATTGACACGGTGATGAAGACGCTGGCGATGATGCAGAGCCTCAAGCCCGCGAAGGTGACGTTCGGCGAACCGCAGGGCTTGCGCGTCTACCCGAATACCCCGCTCGCGGATATCGTGCGCGAAGAGGGGTTCACCAAGTCGAATCCCAACCTCCACGGCCCGGTGGATGGCAACGAGGATTTCCTCCGCCCGGTGTACTACATGGCGAGGGAAATGGGGTTCCTCATCCCGCTCATCCAGGCTCAACGCTGGTTCGGCCACATGCACCACCGCATCGTAAGGCGATGAGGGAATGGTCTATGCCTGATGGTTGATGAGGGAGTTGCTGTCCCGTGGTCCCCAGTTAACCAACCTTGTCCGCGATCAGGAAGTAGCCCGGACCCTGAGTGATCGTCTCCCGAGGCTTCCAGCCGTGAGCCTGGCACAGCTTCTTGAGCACGTCCGGCTCGAAGAGCACTATGTCGAACCACGGTTCGGTGAATCCGCCGTATTCGGTACGGATGCTTACCTGCCCGATGTAGCGCCCTCTCTCGGTATTCCACTTGTGGTATGCCAGGTTGCCCGGATCGCTGGTCTCCACAGGATTGATGGTGTCGCCGATCAGAACTGCGCCATCGTTAGTGATGCCTCTCAGCATCTCCAGCATTTCCCCGGTCTTCTCAAGACTACCGGCTAACCCGGTATTGTTGCCCATGAGGATCACTGTATCGAACCGTTCCTTCATCTGAGGCACATCCCACAACGACATCGCCCTCGCATCCTGCGCGCCCCGCTTTCGGGCTATCCCTACAGCGCCGGGTGATAGATCAACTCCGATCACCCTGAGGCCTTTCTCCTGAAGCCAGAGAATGCCTGCGCCAACCTCACATCCTACGTCCAAGACATGACCCTTCGCGTCTTCCAGCGCCTCGGCTTCCCTTCCCCTTAGAGTGCGGAAGTAACCGCCGATGCCGCACTTGTCGAGGAATCCATCATCGCGCCTTATGTAATAGGTGGTTGCGTCATTCTCGTAGTGGTCGCGGTAGAACTTGCCCCACAGGTCATCGTGTATCGGCAGCTCAGGAATCTCCATCGTTCGCCTCCATTTCACGCTTCGTTCGCGTGACGCTGTTTCCCTCCATAGCAGGATTAGTGTACCACCTTCGCCTAGCATACTCCATGTCGCGAGGGAGGAACTGGCAGAATGGCTGCTCGACCCAATATCATCATCTTCAACCCTGATAGCTGGCGGGCCGACGTTCTCGGCCACATGGGTAATCCCTGCGCAAGGACCCGATGGAAGTACACAACATAGCGGACGATCCTGCGCATGCAGAGACACTCGCCAAACTGAAGGAGCGTCTGCTCACGCATTATCAGGAGACGTGCGACGTGGTGCCGCACCATGCGGATTCGCGGTGACCGGCTACTTTGGGGGCGCGGCATCTTTCCCGGCTGCCTTTGCCGCTTCATCCGCTCGTTCCCTCTTGCGTTCCTCCATCTGGGGCGCCAGGTATTCCTTGTCTGGGTGGAATATTGTCAACTGGAAGGCATGCTCCTGCTTGTCTTCGCCGATCACCATGATCTCGAAATCCCCCGGGTCCGGCGGACCGTCACCTTCTTCCCCCTTCGGCCAGTGGGTGATATACCCATCAGCAATGGACATACCGGCGAATCTATCTGTGAGAACCGGAGCAATGTAGTCCCACTGCTTGTCCGACAGGTTCGAGAACCACAGCCCTTCTCTTGTGGACAAGCTAGCTTTCTGGCTTGGCGATAGGGTCGCATAGAGGCGCAGCACTGACAATTCGTGGTCCCCGCGATCTCCGCTGATGCCGATCGCGTAGCTGACATCGGGATCACGTCTTAGCGTGCGCATGATCTGATCATCGGTCAGACCCAGGAACATGGCGGCCATGTCTTCAATAGTGAAACATCCCTGCTTCTCCAGGCGCTCACGCCAGTACGCGATGGTGCTCTCAGCGATGCACCAGGATCGTCGCACCGCCCAGTCGTTTGGCCTGATGCGGAGAGTCTTCTCCTCGGACTTCCACTCATATCCGGCCTTCTCCAGGCCGATGAGTATCTTGTAGAACGGCTGCTTGCCGGGTTTCAGGTAAGTGGATACGGCGGCAGGCTTGGTGAATGCCTCCAGCATCACCGTGCAACCGGTGGCTTTCGCGATCTCATGCACCGCCACGGCGTTCGCGCTGAGAGCGTCCTGAGGGTTGCCTGATCCCGTGGTCAGCTTACCAAGGTCCACCTCTCGCGTGAGTTCCGGGTCGGTCGGTGGTGTCTTCTCGGTCGGCGACTCCTGAGCCGATGCCTCAGCCATGTCCTGGTCGTCTTGGAACATGCTGTCCAGCGCCTTCATCACCTGCTCCTTGGGAACGCCTTGCTCGATATCGAACATCGCGCCTGCGAAGGCCTTCCCGAATTTGGAGTCGGGCTTAGAAAGCAGGTATATGCTCATCGGATCACCGGCGCCCAGTATCGGGTCAAAGTACCCCACATCGAGTCCGCCCGGCGGTAGGCCCATGAGGGCGATGGCCCCACCCACTCCCATGGACACAAGTTCACTGGCGATATCCCCTCTCAGTGGGCTGATTACCAACTGAAGCGGGGTGAGATCCTTCGTGCGTCCATCCATCAGACCCGCCAAGCCGATCTTTGTGGTGTCCATCGCAGATTTCTGGAGTTGGGGCGACAGCGATGAGAACGGTATGCTTATCCGCCTGCCGCGCAGCATCAGATCCATGTCGGTCTGGCTGAGCGAGTTGAATATCTGTGAATACGCCCTGCCGGACTTGGTTCCACCCAGGTAGGCGAGGTTTGGGTCTTTATCTCTGAGCTTTCTGGCCTCTTCCGGTGTCATGTCAGCGGCCTTCTTCGCCAGGTCCAACGTCGCCTGCCTGGTCTTCGTGGCTCTTCCGGCCTCCGCCTCGTTCTCGGCGTTCAGCATCTCGGCTTCCAGATCGCGCGACTTCTTGTCCTGCCAGATCATATAGGTCCACTCGCCGGGCTTGCCCTCACGCGAGAGGTAGAAGCTGTGGAGCTTGGTGAGTTGATCCATCACCGTGCCCACTGGGACGTCCTTCGCGCTGATGGTAACGCGCTGCTCACGGACCTTCCAGTCGCGCGCGCCGGTCCCGGCGGTCACTGTGATGCCTGACAGCTCAGTCAGCGATTTTGCCACATCATCCAGCTTAGTATCGCTCACTTCCAGAGTGATCTTCTTGTCCAATCGCGGGTCAGCCGGGTCGAACCTGCTGATGTCCGCACCGGCGCGCAGCACAGACAGTGCCGCCAGTACAACAATGAAAAATGATCTCATAATGGGCCTTTCGTTATTTCGGCAGAGTCGTCTGAGGTTTTGGCTGGTTCTCTGCCTTCGCCTGCTCCTGCATCTTCTTGATATTCCCCTGAATCGTCTTTATTTGCTGCTTGTTCGAAAGACAGACCCACGGCGAGATCTCACGAGGTTCCTGCTCGCCCTGGACCTTGACCTTCACGACGAACGTTCTGTTGAGCGTGCCCTGCTTCTTCTCATCGTCTGTCAACGGCTTCAACACTATGCTTCCGCCAGCGACATAGATCCCGCCAAGTCCGTCGGTGATGATCGCGTTCATTCGGTTCCACTGCGCGTCAGTGAACTCCTCGAACGGCAGACCGGCAGGGGTATCGAGCGCGTGCTTTTGCTCGGGCGTCAGGGAGCCGTACAGCCGCAGGATATCCCTGGGGCCAGTCATCGGTCCTCCTGCCCCGAGGGTGCCTATAAGAAAGCTCATGTCCTTGTCCATGACGAGGGTGTACTGTATCTGGTCGTCGGTCAGATCACTCGTAATGCGGGCAACATCGTCCAGTGTGAACTCACCCTGCTTCCGAAGCAAGTCACGGTAGGAGGTCATGAGGCTCTCAGGTATGACATATGCCCGACTGCGCGCCCAGTTCTCCGGACGGATTCGCAGTGATCTCTCCCCATGCTCCCACTTATACCCGGCCTTCTCGACGGCGACCAGCGTCTTGTATAACGGCTGCTTCCCGGACTTCACGAACATGGCTAGGGGCATCATGCGGTCGAACGATTCGAAGTATACCGACCACCCGAGGGCTCGCGACATCTCCTCCAGCGTCTTGCTCTGGCCGTCATGATCGTTCCCCACGCCTGTTATCATCTCCTTCGGGAGCGCCGCCAGTCCCTCCGCCTTGATCTCAATCTCGCGTGTAAGCTCAGGATCAGTCGGCGGCTGCTTCTCGGTCGGCGAATCCTTTGCTAGTATCTGTGAGAGCATGATCGGGTCTTCGAGCTTCGGACCGAGCCGCTGGTCCACGGATTCGAGCGATTCTCCGTTCTCGATGCCGAGGAACATATCGGCGAACACTGAGGCGGCAGGTGAGTCGGGAGAGATCATGGGGAAATGGGTCATCGGCCACCCGCCTCCAAGGAAATTAGACGTTGCCTCACCTTCCTGTCCGATGCCGTTGATGAACACAGCGCCGTTCATCCCCAGCAGCCCGGTCATCTGATCCCCTTCGTCCCCGTACGTAGGTGTTACCACTAGCCGATAAGGTGTCAGGTTCTGCTGCGCTCCGTCCTGCTGCAAGGCCTTCGCCAGGCCGCCGCCGACTGCGTCGTTCACGGCTGCCCTGAGGTTCGATGGCAGATCGGATATCATGAACGACACCTGCTTTCCCCGCATCATGAGTTCATACTCGGTGGCGAATTGAGAACCGAGCGAGGATAGGATCTGCGAGAATGCCCTGCCGGTCTTGGTGCCACCCAGGTAGGCGGTCATCGGGTCCTTCTCCTTCAGCTTCATCGCTGCTTCGGGCGTCAGCTTGAGGGCGTCCGAGGCCTTGTCAATGACTGCCTTTCGGTCATCTATGATGCGCTGTGCCGCCGCCTCTTTCTCTGCTGTCAGCATCTCAGACTCCAAGTCGCGCGACTTCTTGTCCTGCCAGATGATGTACGACCACTCGCCGGCCTTGCCCTCGCGGGATAGGTAGTACCCCAGCAGTGCCCCGATCTCGTCCAGGGCCTTGCCGAGCGTCACGTCTTCGGCGTGAATAGTCACGGTTGTCTCGCGCACCTTCCAGTCGCGAGATCCGCTCCCGGCCTTGACTGCCACTCCGGTCTGCTCGGTGAGCGATTTGGTGACGTCCTCCAGCTTGACGTGGCTCACGTCGAGCGTGATCTTCTTGTCCAGCCGAGGGTCGGGTGGCGTGAGTCTAGCCAGGTCAGCACAGGCGCAAGTTGCCAGCGTGACGATCAGTAACGGAATACAGATGAGTCTCATGTTAGTAGCTCCCAACGATCATTTCGAGGGGGGCGCTGGTTGTTCCTGCGCGGGCTTGCTCTGCTCGGCAGCCTTTGCAGCCTCTTCAGCCTTCTTTCGGGCGTCTCTCATCTCGGCGATCTGCTTCTTCCCCGGCATGTACAGAGCCTGGGCGGTCGTCTTGGGATCCTTCTGGTTTTGAATGTGTACCGCGAACTCAAAGGCCCGTGACTGAGAGCCAATCTTGATCTCAGTCTCGTTCTGCGGCTTCAGGAAGACGCTTCCGTCTGTGACGTACATCCCGCCGAACTGGTCCGAGACGTATTCACTCAGAAGATCCCACTGCTGATCGGTTAGTTGGCTGAAACTGAGTCCCGGTTCAACGGCAATCCCCGCCTTCTGCTCAGGGGTTAGCGACGCGTAGAACCTCAGCAGAGTGCGCGGGCCATTGCCCTCTCGTCCGGATAGCGCATTCCCCAGGAAGCTCAGATCCTGGTCACGCAAGAACGTTTTGTCTATCTGGCCGTCGGTCAGTCCGGTCGCTATGCCTGCCACGTCGTCGAGGGTCAGCTCACCCTTAGTATTCAACAAATCCTTGTAGTGTGCCATGAAGCTACTCGGGATCGCATACGATCGCAGAAGCGCCCAGTTACTCGGCCGCATCCTCAGCGCTCCATCGTCTTTCGCCCAGATGCATCCCGCTTTCTCTATGCCTATCAGCACCTTGTAGAGGGGCTGCTTGCCGGGGTGGACGAACAGGCCCAGAACGACCGTTTCTCCATCCAGTGACTCTTTCAGCACTGAGTAACCGGTGGCCCTGGATATCTCGGCCAGCATTTTCGTCTGGTACTTGTCGCTGTCTCGGTTGGTGAACGATGCCTTGGTTTTGCCGCCGAGTATGTCCTTGATCTCCACCTCACGGGTGAGTTCCGGGTCGGTTGGCAGGTTCTTCTCAGTCGGGGAATCGTGAGCCAGTGCCGTTTCCGCGAAGTTGGGATCGTTGTTCACCTTCGCATCCAGATCCTTGTTCAGATCGTCGAGTGATTTGCCGTCCTCGACAGATATCAGCCCATCAGCTATCAACTTGCCCAGCGCACTGTCCGGGTCCGTCAGGGCGAATGCGCTCATCGGGATGCCGCCGCCAAACTGGGTATTGTAGGTCTGGCCATCCGGTCCCAGTCCGGTGAGGAAGGTCAGTCCACCGAATCCCAGGCTCTCAACCTCCTGACCGCTCTGGTCACTCGCGGGCTGAAACAATATCTGGTATGGAGTAAGAACCGGCACTCCTCCGCCCTTCGATTCGTTCTTCAGTGCGTCGGAAAGAGCGGTAGCCATTCCTCCTGAGAGCATGTCCTTCGTTGCCTGCTGCATGTTCGCTGGAAGGCCGGACAGCGGTACGTAGACGTTTTTGCCGCGCAGCATGAGGTCGTATTCCGTGGGGAAGTTGGACTGGAAATACGAGAGAAAGCTTGAGAATCCTCGGCCCGTCTTGGTGCCGCCCATGTATGCCAGTACGGGGTTCTTGTCTCGCTGTTTCATCGCCTCTTCCGGCGACATGCTGAGAGCGTCGTTAGCGAGATCAACCGTCCCCTGACGCGATCTGACTACTCGCTGAGCAGCCTCTTCGCGCTGAGAATTCAACATCTCCGCTTCGAGGTCGCGGCCCTTCTTGTCCTGCCAGATCACGTAGGTCCATTCCTTGTCTTTGCCCTCGCGAGAGACGCAGTACGAGAGCAGCTTCCCTATCTGATCGAGCGCCGTGCCGAGAGGGACATTCTTAGCCTGGATTGACACCTTCTGTTCGCGAACTTTCCAGTCGCGGGTGCCGGTTCCGGCAGTCACGATGATCCCTGTCTGCTCGGTAAGCGATTTGGCCACGTCCTCCAGCTTGGTGTCGCTCACTTCCAGAGTGATCTTCTTGTCCAGACGCGGGTCAGGCGGGTCGAACCTGACGAGATCAGCCGATACGCATGATGCCAGCAATGTCACCAACACGGGAATCCACAACCATCTCATCCTACTATTCTCCCTTGCTCAATTCTTTCTACTTCGTCGGCGCCGGTGCGGGAGCCGGCTTGGGCGCATCCGTCTTCTGCTTGGCTTGCGCTGCCATCTTCGCCTCAGCAGCCTTCCGTTGTTCCTCTGCCTGCTTCCTAGAATCACGCATTTCGATAAGCTGTTGCTTGCTCGGCAGGAAGACCGACTCGGTGGATTTGTGAGGCTCGGTCTCCCCCTGCACGATGATGCTGACGTCGAAGTTTCGGCGCTGCATTCCGGCTGCTATTTCCTTATCGGTAAGTGGTATCAGGCGCACCGTTCCGCCGGTTACGTATATGCCGCCCGACTTGTCTGTGATGATCTCGTTCATTCGGTTCCACTGAACGTCCGTTAGCTGTTCGAACGGCAGTCCGCTCTCCGAACTCAACGCCGCCTTCTGGATCTGGTCCAAAGATGCGTATAGCCTGAGAATATCCAGCGAGCCGCCAACGGGGGGCCTGCCGAGTGTGCCTTGCAGGAAATTCAGATCGGGATCCACGAGGAACGTGTTCTGCAACTGCTCATCGGTCAGACCATCGGCAATACCCGCTGCGTCATCAAGACTGAGCGTGCCCTGCTTTTTCAGCAAGTCCTTGTAGAATGTCAGATGGCTGTCAGGAATGGCGTAGGATCTCTGCAGCGCCCAGTTCTCCGGCCTAACTCGCAGCGATTTGTCGCCCCTCTCCCAAGTGTAGCCGGACTTCTCTAGTGCGACCAGGACTTTGTACAGCGGTTGCTTACCCGCGTGGATGAAGACGCCGAGCGGCGTGCGCTGACTGAATGCCTCCAGGTAGAGGTTCCATCCGATCGCACGGCTGAGTTCAGTCAGTAGTTTCTCCTGTCCGGCCTGGTCCATCATGCCGACCAGCGCTGGGTTCTGCTGCGCGGGTCCCAGGCTTTCCGGACGAATCTCGATTTCCCTCGTGAGTTCCGGGTCTGTCGGAGGCTTCTTCTCAGTCGGAGAATCCTTGGCGCGCGCTTTCTGCATTGTCTCCGGATCGCTCATCTTCGGTTCAATCCGCCTCATAACTTCATCAATCGGTTCACCAGACTCTACCGCCAACATCGCCTCGCCAACGATATCCGCGAACGCCGAGCCGGGATCCACGATGGGGAACATGCTGATCGGCCTGCCTCCACCAAAAGGTCCGTCTTGGGAGGCGCCGTCCTTCGTGCCGGTGATGAACATTACGTTGTTCATACCCATCACGCCTGCGCTCTCGTCGTTTAGATCGCTCATGGGCATCATCACAATCTGGTAAGGCACTGATCCTTCGCTGTTCTTGTCTTGTTCTCGAATAGCCTTGCCGAAGCCGGTGCTCACAGCGGTATTCACTGCCTTTTTCAGGTCTGGAGACATCCCGGAGATCGGCATGAACGACCGTTTGCCGCGCATCATGAGGTCATATTCGGTTGGGTACATCGAACTCATGGAAGAGAGTATCTGCGAGAATGCCCGTCCGGACTGCGTTCCACCCATGTAGGCCATCATGGGGTCCTTGTCCTTCAGCTTCATCGCCTCTTCAGGGGTCATCTTCATAGCATCTGCCGCATCGTTCAGAACCGCCTCCCGAGCGTCCTTCACACGCTTTGCGGCGGCTTCCTTCTGTGCCACGACCATCTCTGCTTCCAAATCCCGCGACTTCTTGTCTTGCCAGATGATATAGGTGTACGCGCCTTCCTTGCCCTCGCGAGACAAATAGTAGCCGAGGAGCCTCGTGGTGTCGATGAGCACAGACTCCAGAGAAGCGTCCTTGACTCTCACGGACACCCTGGTCTCACGGACTTTCCAGTCGCGCGTTCCGCTGCCGGCCTGCACGGTCACCCCGGTCTGTTCGGTGAGCGACTTTGCGACCTCCTGAAGCTGCCCGTGATTCACATTGAGGGTTACCTTCTTCCCAAGCCGAGGATCAGGCGGGTCGAACTTGGACGTTTCCGCGGATACACGCGCACAAAACACCAGCACAAGCGCCAACACGACGAGTCGTTTCACGATCTTCCTCCCTGTGTTACCGGCCATGCGCCGGACCATATTTCATAGACGCCGAATAAGCGCACAAGGTTGCATACCTTATGCGCTCAGTTCTTGGGCCGTGTGTACCGGTACCGCGCCTATACGTTATGATACACAAAACTACTCGTTCGTTTGAAGCCCGCCGAGAGTTTTCTGCGGTCTGTACTTGCCAGCGCCTTCCAGTCCACTAGACCTGGACCCCTATTTGGTCGCCGCAGGTTTGTCCGGCTTTGGCTTCAACGCTTCTGCCACTGCCTTGTTCCAATTTGCTAAGTCGGCGGCCTGTTTACCCTGGCTCCCCAGTGGGATGCCAATATAGAGCTTGTCCGGCTCCGTCCGATCTCCGATGAACGCCCTGATTTCGAACGTCCTGGCCAGTTCTTTGGCCTGAATCTGCTTGTCCGTTTGCGGGACTAGACGAACACTTCCGTCCGTGATGTGGCTGCCGCTCATCCGTTCAGCCACTATGTCGCTGATATGCGACCACTGGTCATCAGTCATCTGTGCGAACGGGAGTCCTTCTTCGGTGACAAGAGCTTCTTTCGCTCCCGGCGACAGCGATGCGTACGTCCTTAGCATCTCCCGTTCCACCGCAGCGTCTTGCACTAGTCGGCCGAGCGACATGAGTCTGAACCAGTCGTCGGATAGCTGAGTCCTGATTTGATCTTCCGAAAGCCCAGCCATGATCTGCGCGACATCTTCCATCGTATGATAGCCATGCTTATCCATGATCGCGTCGAACTCTTTGAAGTAACTCTCTGCTATCTCGCAGGAGCGCCTGAATGCCCAGTCAACGGGGCGAACTCGAATCGTCTTGTCGTCATCTTTGATCCATGTATATCCCGCCTTTTCGAGACCGATTAGCAGCTTATACACCTGCTGCTTGCCGGGATGAACAAACAGATCCACCGGCCTGGGTTTCTTGAACGACTCCATGAGCACCGGGTAGCCGGTCGCTCTGGAAGCCTCAGCCATCATGATCCCCAGCCGTTCTTCCGCAGTCATGCCCGGTTTGATGGCATCCTTGAGGTCTTTTATTTCCACCTCGCGCGTCAGGTCGGGATCGGTCGGCAGCTTCTTCTCGGTCGGGGAGTCATGCGCAAGCATGCTCTGCAGTTG
Organism: Armatimonadota bacterium; assembly: GCA_025358205.1. Taxonomy (GTDB): domain Bacteria; phylum Armatimonadota; class UBA5829; order DTJY01; family DTJY01; genus JANYKG01. Next base: position 8,002 of record JANYKG010000080.1, on the reverse strand, counting down.
CGCGGGATCGCTCATGGCGTCGGCCATCTTCTTGTTAAGAGCGCCTAAGTCGGCACCCTTGTCCGCATCGAGTAGGGTCTGTCCTGCGAACTTCCCAAGCGGGGTGTCTCCATCCGTAAGCGGAAAGAGTGTCAAGATGTTCCCGCCGCCAAGCCAGCCGTTGACATCAGGTTTCTGCCCCGGTAGCAGGCCGGTCATGACCATCATGCCCATGTTCATGATATCAGGCACCGCATTTCCTGCTGAAGAGTCGAGAATGTCGGTTGCCGGCGTCATCACCATCTGATACGGAGACATGTCTCCGCCAGCCATCCCTTTGAAAGCGCCTGCCAGACCGCCGGAAGTCGCATCGGTCAGCGCTTGCTGCATGCCGGATGGAAGAGCGGATAGGGGGAGAAACGCACGATTGCCCCGCATCATCAGATCGTACTCTGTCGGGAAATTGGTATCGAATGAGGACAGGAATTGCGCGCATCCACGCCCGGCTTTCGTTCCGCCCAGATACGCCAGGAGCGGGTTCTTGTCCTTCTGGGCGAGTGCATCGGCTGGCGACATATCCAGCGCTTCCTTTGCGAGATCAATGCCGGCCTGACGCTGCTTGGCAATCCGCTGCGCCTCGGCTTCTTTCTCGGCGTTCAGCATTTCGGCTTCGAGGTCGCGGCTCTTCTTGTCCTGCCAGATCACATAGCTCCACTCTTTGTCCTTACCCTCACGTGATAGGTAGAAGCCGAGCAGTGAGGTGATCTTGTCCAATACCGTTCCAACGGGCATCTCCTTGACGTGTATCGTCAACCGCTGCTCCCGGACCTTCCAGTCGCGCTCGTTGGTACCGGCCTTGATCGTGACACCGCTGTATTTTCCCAATCCGTTTACCAAGTCTTCCAACTTGACGTGGTTGAAATCGAGCGTGATCTTCTTGTCCAGCCGTGAATCAGGTGGGTTGAACTTCGTCACATCCGCGTGCAGGGTAGTTGCAGCAGAGATCAACACTAGTAGGAACAGGAATTGCTTCACGGACGCCTCCAAAAAGAGATTGTCTTACCAGATGATAACACATTTGTAGACGTCATGTGGAGATACTTGGTTTCACCAAAACCGTGCAAGCATGAGCGCCGACACGATGAAACGCCGTGACCTGTTCCCTGTTGAAACAAGCCACGACGTGTTCGGCTGTTTGTACTTATGCTCTATTTGGCCGCTGCAGGTGTTTCCGCCTGGGCCTTCGCCGCGTCTTCCCTGGCCTTTGTCATCTTTGCCACTTCGGCGGCTTGGCGATCCGCGCTAGCCAAAGGGATGAGCACGTTGAGCGTAGCGATCTCCTTCTGGTCGCCGCCAAGCGCGCTTATCTCGAACGTCCTGGCAAGTTCCCTGGCCTGTATCTGCTCATCCGTCTGCGGCAGCAGACGAACGCTGCCATCCGCGATGCATCTACCGCTCATCCGGTCGGCGAGGACATCGCTGACGTGTCCCCACTGGTCATCCGTCATCTGCGCGAATGGAAGTCCGCCTTCTCCTGTGAGCGCCGCTTTTTGCTGAGGTGTACACAATGCGTATACCCTCAGCATTTCACGCTCCGCCGCGCCGTCCTGCACCACGCGACCCATCAGCAGGACTGTGAACGGCTCATCGGACAACTGCGTCTGGATCTGATCGTCCGTAAGGCGCGCGATGAAACCGGCAACATCGTCCAGCGCCAGGCACCCTTGCTTCAACAGAACCGCATCGGTAGCCTTGAAGCAACTCAGAGGAATCTCGCAGGATCGCCTGAACGCCCAGTCCTCCGGGCGGATTCGGATTGTCTTGTCATCATCTTTGATCCATGTGTACCCTGCCTTTTCCAGGCCGATGAGCGCCTTGTATAGCGGTTGCTTGCCGGGACGAACATACATATCTACGGGTCTGGGTTTCCTGAAGGCTTCCAGCAGAATGGGATACCCTGTCGCTCTGGACAACTCAGCCATAATGATTCCCAAGCGCTTCTCCCCTGGTGTCCCGGGCTTGATGTCCTTAGACAGATCCTTAATCTCTACTTCGCGAGTCAGATCGGGGTCAGTCGGTGGTTTCTTCTCAGTCGGAGATTCACGCGCTTCCACGGTCTTGATGAAATCCGGATTCTTGAGAGCATCGTCAATCTGTTTCGCGCAATCGGCTATCGGAGCGCCGCTCTCTGCATCCAACTGCGTTTGTCCGGCAAACTTTCCAAGGGGCGTGCTGCCGTCTATCAATGGGCAGAGTCCCATGAGATTTCCGCCACCCATCCATCCGTTTGCGTCGGGGTTCTCTCCCGAAGCAGCGCCGGTCACGACCATCAGGCCTATGCTGCGGGCCTCCGACAGCGTATCGGATGCGCCGCTGAAAAGGTCGGTAGCCGGAGTCATTACCATCTGAAATGGGGATATGTCTTTCCCAGCAAGCGCCTTGAACCCGCCCGACAGACCGCCGGAAGTGGCATCTCTGAGCGCCTGCTGCATGTTTGGGGGGAGGGCGGACATCGGAAAGTACGCGCGCTTTCCTCGCATCATCAGGTCATACTCTGTCGGGAAGTTTGCGCCAAAGGACGACAAGAACTGAGCATATCCCCGGCCCGACTTCGTTCCTCCCAGATATGCAAGGAGAGGATCCTTGGCTTTCTGCTTCATGGCGTCTTCCGGCGACATGTCCAGCGCTTCTTTTGCCAGATCAATGCCGGCCTGACGCTGCTTGGCGATCCGTTGGGCTTCCGCTTCCTTTTCGGCGGTCAGCATCTCCGCTTCCAGGTCGCGCCCTTTTTTGTCCTGCCATATCACGTAGCTCCACTCTTTGTTCTTGCCCTCTCGCGACAGGCAGAATCCAAGCAGCGCGGCGGTCTTATCCAGCAGATTGCCAACGGTCATGTCCTTGACGTGGATGGTTACCCGACGTTCCCTGGCCTTCCAGTCACGCTCGCCCGTACCGGCCTTGATAACCGTGCCAGACTGGTCGCTCAGCGTCTTCGCCACGTCTTCCAGCTTGGCGTAGTTGACATCGAGCATAATCTTCTTATCCAGCCTTGGATCGGGCGGAGTGAACCTGGCAATGTCGGCGCAAACACCCGAGCAGGTTGACAACAGAAACAGAAAAATGAAGATTCGGTTCACGAATTCCCTCCTAGACTGGTCGGCTAGTGCCTGCAGTGTCACTGTGTAAGACCCTGAGCGGATGGTTTTCGTTGTACGCGGCCCCGTTTTATTTCAAAAATGGGGACAGACACAATTTCCAGGGAGGAATTCCGCGCCCGGTCGCGAATCGATCAGCATGCCCAGGTGTGCTCGTTATATATTACCGGAGATACCCTACCATATTACCCAGCGCGGCAACCGCGGGGATAACGTGTTCTTCGAGGATTCCGACCGCAGCGACTACTTGAAGTGGCTGGAGGAGTACTCGGAGAAGTACGGACTGGACATACTCGCCTACTGCCTCATGACGAACCACATCCACATCGTCGCACTTCCGCACGCTGCCGACTCGCTGGGAAGAACCCTGCATTCCCTGCATACGCGCTACAGCCGGATCTGCAACTGGCGACACGGCTGGACCGGCCATCTGTGGCAGGGGAGGTTCTTCTCGACTTCGCTGGACGGAGAGCATCTGGTGAAGGCGGTTCGGTATGTGGAGAGAAACCCGGTCAGAGCGCGGATGGTCGCGCGGGCTTCCGACTACCGCTGGAGCAGTGCGGCGTTTCACCTGGGGATGAGAGAGGATAGCGTCATCCGTAGCGATTCACGTTGGGGCGCGGCGATAGAGGATTGGGAATACGCGTTGGGCCGACCGGAGGACGAGGAGTTCGTGGGCATGATCCGAAAGCGAACGCATGTCGGGTTTCCCTGCGGCGACGAGGAGTTCGTGGACAGGGTGTGCAGCCTCGCGGGCCGCCATCGGATCCTCCGTTCGCCGGGCCGCCCGCGGAAGGGATGACGCTGATGATAGACGAAATAATTGTGTCTGTCCCCATTTCCGCCATTTCCGAGCGCAGCGAGGATTCAGCGAGATCCCCAGAGACTCGCAAGTTAGTGTATGCGGGCATTACGAATGATTTTGCGAGACGTGAAGGAGAATGGGCCGGTACGTATGCTCTTGAGCAGATAACTGGGTATATGCCTAGAAATGCAGCCAGAGGTATAGAACAGTCAATTATTTATATGAATTCCTCATTTACTAATAAGATTAATAGCATCAGCCCAATTCGTGATTTCTATGGTGAGGCGACGAGCTTTGGTAAGGCCTATTTGGGCAAAAGCGGATGGGCTGACAAGTTCAGGAGTGCAAGATGAATATCAGAATTTTGAAGCCAAGCAGGAAGAGACTGAAACCGGGTGACATCTTCGTGCTTCAGGTGGAGGAAGGGCGATTCGTTTTTGGGAGGGTCATCAGGACAGATGCGAGTATGCGATTCGGCGGATCTTGGCCTCTGATATATGTTTACAGGGTGTTCTCTGCCGACAGACTGCAGATTCCTCCGTTGGAAAAGGGGAATCTTCTCATAGCCCCGGCGATAGTTAATAGACTGCCTTGGTCGCGTGGGTACTTTGAGACGGTAGAGCATCGTCCGCTTCAGACGGAGGATATCCTCCCGGTGCATTGCTTCCACTCTGCAAATGATAGCTATTACGATGCCGACGGGAAAGAATTGTCTGGTCGCACTGAACCGTGTGGCCTAGCCGGTATGCACAGCTACCGGACAATCGACATTCTTGTAAGCCAGGCATTGGGGATACCCGTGCAGGAGGAGAGTTGATTACTGATACTATGTTTGTATAGGAGAAAGTGCCGTGCTGAAACGAGTGTATTTGATCTGTATGCTGATGCCACTGCTTGCTTTGGTTGCAGTAGCGTGCGGTGCGTCCGAGACGCGCGGGCTGTGGGTAGACGCGTTCCATCCGGGGATTATGAACTCGGCACAGACGACGGAGATGGTGGCGAAGGCGAAGGACGCCGGGTTCAACGCCGTCTTCGTACAGGTGCGCAAGCGCGGGGATGCGTTATACACGTCCACCATCGAGCCACGCGCGGACGGCATCGCGGCTGCATACGATCCGCTGGCGGATGTCATCGAGAAGGCTCATGCCGACGGGCTTGAGGTTCATGCCTGGGTGAGTACTCTGGATGTCTTCGCAGATGATCCGGCATATGAGTTCAAGACGCGGGACAACGTGGTCGCCAAGCATCCCGATTGGCTGATGAAGACCAAAGAGGGCAGCACCACCCTTCAGCAGAAAAAGGTGATGCTGGACCCCGGGGTGCCGGAAGCACGGAAGTACACCGTGGGAATACCCGCCTTCTCTTCCGGTTTACCGAATACGTCCTGGCTGATCTGGTTGTAGCCGGACTTCTGCGGCGTTGTCCTTTCTCTTTTTGCGAATGACCACCTCATTTGTGAACATCTGCTTGCTTTGCCAGTCTGAGACTGATAGAATCAGTTGGATCAAGCAAGTCAGAGCCAGAGGAACAAGCCCGTATGCGTACTATCTACATCCTTCTCCCGATTCTTGCGGCCCTTGCCGTGTGTCCGTCTGCGCAGTCCGAAAGGAGCATCCCCGTGTGGCACGAACACCCAAATCTGTACGTGAGTAAAGCCGATGTACCGGGCATACTGGACAAGGCCAAGCGCATTGAGCCGGCGGGCAAGGCGCTGGAAAGCATCAGGTCGTCCGCTGACAAATGGCTCGCTCAGAAGATCGAGTATCCACCGTCAACGGGCCGCCACGCGGTGTCGTACGTATGCCCGGACTGCAAAGAGGTCTTGCAGACGCTCTCTCCGACCCAGCACCAATGCCCGAAGTGCAAGAAGATATACAGCGGCCTGCCTTACGATGCGCGGTCTTACGGGGGTGAGCACATGGCCCTGGCCGATGGTGCGCGAAACCTGGGCCTCTCCTGGCTCTTCTTCGGCAAGCGCGAGTATGCCGAGAAGGCGCGAGACATTCTCCTGGGCTATGCGGACCGGTATGCCTCGTATCCCCTGCTCGACATCCGTGGAGGTCAGGCTGCATCGGGTGCGCGGATCTTCGATCAGACGCTCAACGAAGCCATCTGGCTGATAGACATCGCTTGGGCGTACGACCTCGTGCTGGGTGCAGGGGTCGCCACTCCCGAGCAGCAGGCCCATATCGAGAATGACCTTCTACGGGCATCGGTTGCGACTATCAAGCGCTGGCGTGCGGGGAAGAGCAACTGGCAGTCGTGGCACAACGCCGGAATCATGGCCGCCGCCCTGACTCTGCACGACGATAAGCTGGTGGACGAGGCGCTTAACGACCCGGAATGCGGCTACTACTTCCAGATGAAGAACAGCATCCTCTCGGACGGCGCGTGGTGGGAAGGCTCCTGGTCATACCAGTCCTACTCGCTCGATGCGCTGTTGAAGACCGCGGAAGCCGCCCGCCACTCCGGCATTGACCTCTATACTCCCGATCTCAAGAAGTGCCTGGAAGCGCCTTTGCTAGTGCTGATGCCGAACGGGCACACGCCGCCCGTTCACGACGCGGTCGAGGGCGGGGTGTCACCAGCTGTCTACGAGGTCGCGGCTGCCCGATACGACGATCCAATGTTCCAGGATGTGCTTGCGGAGAAGGGGCGCAGCGGGTTCAATGCTCTATTGTACGGGATGGAGAACCCGAAGAAGCACGCTACCGCGCTGACTAGCACGATCATGCCCGGTCTGGGAATGGCGATCCTGCGTAACGGCGATCAGTACGTGAGCCTGGACTACGGTCCCCACGGCGGCGGGCACGGGCATCGGGACAAGCTGTCGGTCGTCTACTATACCCAGGGCCAGGTGTTCGGCGTTGACCCGGGGCGCGGATGGCCGTATACCCTGCCGATCCATCAGGAGTGGTACAAGCTCACGCTATCACATAATACCGTGATTGTGGACGAGCAGCCTCAGCCCGAATGTGAAGGCTCACTGGAATCCACTAGCTTTGCCGGCGAATACCACACCGCAATCGCGAAGGCGGATACGTGCTACGAGGGCGTCCGCATGAAGCGCACGGTCGTCCTGGGTAAGGATTGGATGCTGGACGTGTATGACGTGGAGAGCGATGCCGAACACACGTATGACTGGGTCTGGCACGCGCGCGGGGAGTTTTCGTCGCAACTGACGGTTCAGCCGTTTGATCTGAAGGCCTCTCACATGAGCTACTCGTACCTGAGCGATGTCCGCAAGGGCGACGGCGCCTCGGACTGGAAGGCTGACTGGACTCTCCCCGGCGGCAAGGTCTACGGGCTGTTCAAAGGCTCACCAGGTCGAACCGCGCTCCTCTGCAACGCGCCCGACAACCCGAAGACAGATACCCTCCACAGCGTGATTCTCCGGGACAAGGCCAAGACCGCCCGCTTCGTGTCGCTCTTCTCCACCAAGCCGATGAAGTGGAGCGATCTGCCGAAGGGAGTCGTTGCGATGGCGAAATGAGGACCGGACTGGTGGAGGAGATGTTCCCTCCGCAGAAAGTGACGGCGGTTTTCTCTCAAGTCCAAAAGAGTAGATCACGCTGAGACGTAATGCCCAGCCTGATCCTAAGGGATGTAGGAACCTACTTGCGTCGGCGAACTAGTGCAAGCCTGTTGTTACGAAAGACTGCCAGCGTTTGGCCATAGGCTCGCTCGGCAGCCAACTGCCCGTATGATTTCCGCCCGCTTGCGCTCGACTAACTGTGAATGTAGTCAGATCGCCAATCCATCCTGCAGACTCATTCAGGGGAACCAGCTTCCCACTTGCATCTAACCTGAGTGGAATAATTGTCTCAAAGAACCGCATAGCCAGTTCGCGTGTACCACCTAGTTCGTGGCCAGCGTTCGGTTCTACAGCTAACGCCCACAATGCGCCTTTGTCACGCCCACCGTGGAAGAACTTCGTGATGTTATTGATGCGAGAGTCTTCGTCCTTCGCGCCAATGAAAAAGAGAGCGGGTACCCGCCGCGTCTCGGGGGAGGGTTCCTCTGTGTAGTAGACGCCGCCTTTGTTCACAATAAAGGCGATGAC
>JANYKG010000055.1 GCA_025358205.1 Armatimonadota bacterium | reverse complement strand
GAGGGCGTCCAGCGCATCGTTGATCTCGATACTCAGGTCCACCGACGGGTAGTAAGCGAACTTCTTCGGCAGGTCTAGGTGCCCGGCGATGTCATACAGCCCCGTGTTCGCCATCTCCGTAACTCGCTGCCAGTACACACGGTTGATCTCGTTGATCCGCTCCTGCGTCAGGCTCATCCAGTCCTCCGGTGCGGCGTCTATCGCAAACCCGTCCACAAAATGCACCGAGCCGATCACATAGTCGAATGGCTGGAACATCAGCAGGTTGCGCACTTCAGCGACCGTCTCCGGTATATAGTCCATCTCAATGCCAAGCCGGACGATAAGGTCTTCCTCCGCCTCGCCTGCCGCCGTCTGAACCGCCTCAACGTAGTCATCCAGCCCGTCAACCGGCATGCTCCACTCGAACTGCCGACGATCAGTCGTCAGCGTGTAGTGATCGGAGATGCCAACCTCGTTCAAGCCCTGCCGTGACGCGGCAAGGATATACTCCACTACCTCAGCGGTACCGTCGCTCACGCAAGAGTGGACGTGATATGATGTTGTGAAACCGTCATAACCAGCCGCCATACCTACTCCGCCCTCAACTGCATCGAGTTCTCGGTGAACTGATGGAACTCAAACGGGTTGCCGTCGGGGTCTTTGATCCACATTTGCCACGAGCCGTCCGCGCCAAGCCGAGGCTCGCAGTCCGGTGTAAGCCCGGCATCCACCAGCGCCTTGTGAAGCGCCTGAATGTCATCCACCTCAAGGCAGAAGTGCGCGTAACCCGCATTCGCCGCGCACTCGTACGGCCCGTCTGCGCGAGGGAACAGCTCGATGAACTGGCCCGGCGCGACCTTCAGGTACAGCAACCACACGCTGCCGTCTTCCTTGGTCAGCCGAAACTGCTCTTTCACGCCCGGCAGGCGCATATAGAAATCCAGCGACCGGTCCATATCCGTCACCCAGATCGCTATGTGAGATAATCCCTTAATCAACTTCCACCTCCTGAATAACGCTCAGTGATATCTTCGCTTTAGGGCAATTCTTCTCCTCTCATGAGTTGGAGAAAAGCAGGGCTTTGGTGTATGATAGTAAAATCCAGGCGAAGGAGACTCACAGCCATGACACCAAAAGAACGAGCGCTGAGCGCGATCAACCATGTGCAGCCTGACAGACCGCCGATCATGATATATGTCACCCCTGAGATTGACGCCGCCCTGCGCGCACATTTCGGCCAAGTGAACTATCACGATACCTTTGAGGTGGACTTCAGATTCGTTGGCGCTGGGTGCAGCAAGCCGAATAAGCAGCCTGAGCCTAGCAGCAGGGAACTGTGTTATGACGAATGGGGTACGGGCTACAGCCCGGTGACAAACCCCGCAGGCGGTGTCTACATGGAAGCCACCGACCTGCCGCTCCTCAGGATCACCAACCTGGCGGAGGTTGAGAGTCACGATTGGCCGAATCCCGATGACTACGATTACTCCATGATACCCACACAAATCGAGGCAGTAAAGGACTACGCGGTTTGCATCGGCAGCGCGGGCATACCAGACATTATCAATGGCGTTGGTAGAGGCAGAGGCATGGAGCAGGTGCTGGTGGACATCATCACCGAGGATGAGGTCGGCACAGCGATCATTGACCACCGTGTGGATTTCTACTATGAGCTGACCAGGCGGACACTGCAGGCAGGCGGCGGAAAGATTGACATCGTGTGCCTGGGTGAAGACCTCGGCACGCAAAAAGGCCCGACGATGAGTCCGGACACCTTCGACAGCTTTTTCCGACCGAGGATTCAGCGGTTCATTGACCTGGCGCACGTGTACGGCGCAAAGGCCATGATGCACTCCTGCGGCTCGACCCGCCTTCTGCAGCCGCGCTTGATCGAGATGGGCCTCGACGTTCTGGACGCGGTTCAGCCGGAGCCGGTCGGAATGAACCCAGAGGAACTGAAGGCGGAGTTCGGCGACAAGCTCACCTACTGCGGCATGATAAGCACTCAGCAGACTTTGCCGCACGGAACGGTCGAGCAGTGTCGCGCAGAGGCGAGGCACAGGATTGACGTGATCGGCAGAGGCGGCGGATACATATTCGCGCCCGCCCACTGTATCCAGCCGGATACACCGCTTGAGAACGTGCTGGCGATCTACGAGGAAGTAACCGTCAAGAAGTTCATGTGATAGGGAGGATTCTTAAGATGAAAAGACTCATGATAGGGTGCTGCGTAGTCGTATTCGCGCTGGTGGGATGCGCTAAGCATTCGATTGTAAATGACCCGGTCTTCGCCCGAAAAGTAATTGACGCCGTCTATGCCGGCTCGCTCACATCCATAAGGGATTCCGTATCCCCTAAGTTCGAGCTTGACGACGCGTGGGCTATGGACATGAGCAACAAGGTGAAGCCGGAGTTCGGCCCGATAAAGGACATAAAGCTGAATACCGTCGGACAAACGACACCGACAACCAAAGAAATGATCTGGACCGTGACGACCGAAAGCAGCACGTTCTTGATGCAGCTTGTTTACGACCAAGATGGCAAGTTGTTGAGCATCCAACTAAACTACTAGCGAGCGTAGTCGTCCTTCACGCGCACGATGTCTGACTCGTCGGATGGGTTGGCCGGGTCAACGTGTTCCCATATCTCCGCCACGCGCCCCCAGGCATCCAGCATACCGCACAGCCGGTGAATCTCACCGCAGTCCAGGTGGATGACATCGCCGGTGTAGAGGATATCCTCCACCAAATTCTTCTCGTCCGGCCCATGCACCACAAGAACCGGGCCGTCTATCACCCGCCAAAGCTCCGATCGCCGATGGTGAAGCTGCAGGGACAAGCGCTGCGCCGGAGCCACCAGCAGCACCTTGGGATCACGCCGTCCGTGCGACTTACCCGTATCCACACCCTTCCAGTATGCCTTGAAGAACGTGTCTAGCCCGTCCTCGGAAAACCGCAGGAAACCGCCCCACGGACGGGTAAAGTCCTTGTCCACAACTTCCAGTCCAAACCCTGACGCCTCAGCCGCAATCCGGTCGAATATCAGTTCGCTCTGTCTCTCGATCTTCATGAATCACCTCTCACGCAACAAAGTATCAACAATGACCATCTGACCATTTCCCCGGGACCATTCCCTCCCTGACCATCCGACCATATGACCATCTCCCTCAGCCATTCCCTTTGTCATATTCCTTCAGTATTTCTGCCACAAGCCGAACCTTCTCGATGTCGCACACCGGCGAGGGTTCGTCCGATATACCCAGTATCAGGTTCGGGCTGAATGTCTCGATCACTTCTCTTGTCACGCGCTCAAGGTCTTCGTTCTTCTCGTGTGACAGGAACCACGTCATTGGAATGCCGTCCAGCAGAACCATGTCCCCCATCGCTTCCTTCGCCTCAGCAATGGTCACATCGCCCTGCGGAATCGGCGTGATAGCCTCTATGCCGTCAAGCCGCGTCTCCTGGCAGTACGGGAGCAGGTTCTTCACGCTGCCGTCCCAGTGCGCGTTGGTGAACTTACCGGCGGCCCGGAACATGTCGCACCGTTTCTGATACTGCGGTAGCACGTATCGCTCGAACAGGCTCGGTGTCATGAAATGATGGTCAACATTGTCACCGTAGTTGATGATGGGAATCGGTGATTCAGCCATCACCTTCAGCATTGACTCATCCGACTCGTCTAGCGCGGTAATCAATCGCTCAACCATCGGCAGATCATCCGCCATGGCGTAGAACGTGTTCTCGACGCCCATGATCTCCACAAACATCCGCTGCAGATTGATTCGCGGGATGAAGAGCATCGGCGCGGCTCTGTCGCCAAGCAACGCATCGCCCTTGTCAAACGCTTCCTGGTCGAACCACCACTTACGTCCACGCAGGATGTACTCCATCACCTTGGCGTCATCCGGAGTCTCAACCGGAAACTTGTCCGTGTGGCTGGCCAGCGAGGTGTGTCTGCCGTGAGCCTCAATTGAACCGACCGGAGTCACCCAGCGGCTAACGCTGGTGTTATCATGCTGCTCGTATTCGCACTTCACGTTGGGATCATCCGCGCACCGCAGACATCCGTTGAAGAAGTTATACGACCGGACAGATATCCCAAGGTCATCGTACACGTCAATCTGAGACATATCTCTGTAGCGATCAGGCAGCGTTCCCTGCGCCTTGTTGACATTGTACCAGTGCTCAATCCGCGGCTGGTATACTACATTATCCACCGGCTCATGCGCGAAGATAGCCAGCGTGCGCTCTCTGAAATTCATATCAGTCATACTCCTAAGCGGTGAAATCAGCTAACACGCCTGTTCAACACACAAACCGACGGTTCCTCCCAAACGACCAAAAGCGGAGGATACATCTGCCTGCACCCTCCGCTAATCAATACATCTCAAGCTGCCAAGACTCAGTATGTCTCAACAAATAGCTCGTAATATGCCTTCGGATGCGCACACGCCGGGCAGCAATCCGGCGCTTCATTGCCTTTGTGAACATATCCGCAGTTTCGGCACTTCCATTCCACCTCGGTGTCGCGCTTGAAGACCTTGCCTTCTCGAACGTTCGCGGCGAGCTTCAGGTACCTGGCCTCATGCCGCTCTTCCACTTCAGCGATCTCCGTGTACACCGTCGCCACCTCCAGGAAACCTTCGTCACGCGCGACGTCCGCGAATGTCGGGTAAAGCGAAGACCATTCCTCTTTCTCGCCTGCAGCCGCGGCCATCAGATTCTCAAGTGTCGAGTCTGTCTTGCCCGCCGGGTACGTGGCCGTGATCTCAAGCGGGCCGCCCTCCAGGAACTTGAAGAACCTCTTGGCGTGTTCCTTCTCGTTGTCAGCGGTTTCGATGAAGATAGCGGCTATCTGCTGATAACCTTCCTTGACCGCCTCGCTCGCGAAGAACGTGTAGCGGTTCCTCGCCTGTGACTCGCCTGCAAATGACTTCAGCAGATTCTTCTCAGTTTCCGTTCCTTTGATGCTCATTGTGTCCTCCTGTGTTGAAATCACGCGCCGGTTTCGGCCTTCAGTTCTTGAAGTCTCTTCCGCAAACCGGCCAGCACACTCGCATGTTTAGGGTCTTGTGCGAGGTTGTGCATCTCAGCAGAATCGTTCTTCAGATCGTACATCTCGGACAAGTCCTTCACGTCCGGGTACTCCACATACTTCCAGCGATCAGTCCGAATCCCATACATCGTTGGAGTGCGTTTGAACCCTGGATCCTCGAAATACTCGTACATGAAGTCCTTGCGCCAGGCCTTCTCGCCGCCCTTGAACAACCCGCACCACGACCGACCCTGCACCGTGTCGGGAATCTTCACGCCTGCCAGTTCCAGGAACGTCGGCGCGATGTCCATATTCAACACCATCTCGTCGCGCACCTGGCCCGGCTTCACCAACTTCGGGTAGCGCATCATCATCGGGATGCGGATGGACTCCTCGTTCATCGTGCGCTTGTCTATCCTGTGATGCTCGCCCAGGAAGAAGCCGTTGTCGCTGGCAAAGACGATCACAGTATTATCCAGTTCGCCCATCTCCTCCAGCGTCTTGTAGATGCGCCCGATGCTATCATCCACCGCCATCAGGGTCCGATCGTAGTTCTTCACGTACTCGTCGAACTCCTTGGGGTCGCCCAAGGCATTTCGAAAGTCGTGCCCTTTCTCTATACCCAGTTTGAACCACTCCGGTCTGCCTTCCAGGTTGTCGTCGAAGTTCGCCGGACGTCCGATCTTCTGGTCCTCATAGAGCTTTGAGTGCCGAACCGCAGGCACCATCGGGCTGTGACACGCCTTATGCGGCATGTACAGCAGGAACGGACCCTTCCTCGGGTGCTTCAGCCAGTCCACGGCATAGTCCGTCAGGATGTCCGTCATGTAGCCTGTCTTCTTGATCTGCTCGCCGTCCACGTTCAGCGGCGGATCAATGTAGACCCCCTGCCCCTTGAAGCTTACCCACTTATTGAATCCGCGTTGCGGAACCGCTTCTCCTGCGATGTGCCATTTCCCGATAAAGGCTGTATCATACCCCGCCTTCTGAAGCAGTTCCGGGAACAAAGTCACATCTTTGCGCATGTTCACACTGTTGTTGACGACACCCGTCTTGTGCGGATACATGCCCGTGAGGTAGCAGCTTCGACTTGGCGCACAGAGCGAAAGGGTGACGAAAGCGTTCTTGAAACGGACTCCTTCTTTCGCGATGCGATCCATGTTCGGAGTGAGCATAAAAGGGTGGCCGGCGCAACTCATTGCATCGTACCGCTGGTCATCAGTGAATATGAATACGAAGTTCGGGCGCTTCTCCTCGGCGAAGGACCGCTCCATGCCGAGCAATGACATACCTGCTAACGCCGCCCCAGCGCCTATCATGAACTCCCGTCTCGTCAGAATTTGTTTAGTAGGCAACCCTTCACTCCTTTGTTCGTTATTCCCAACCAGACCACAGATTATTCAGTTGACCGCTCAAATCATTAGCCGACTACCGTCGCCCATTCTGCCAGACCAAGGCCAAGCTCGTATGCCTGTTTCAGGACTCCCGGCTTCTCCGAAACAGCGCCCTTCGGACCAACACCGTCAGCGATAATCCTGCCAATGGTCTGCAGTTCCAGGTACTCGAAGCTCAGATCAAACATCCGAAGCATCGGCTCCACGGCGGTTGGGCCTTCCTCTTCATACGCTGTCACCAGTACCACGCCCTTGCCCTGAATGCGCGGTCGCCCTTCCTCGCGGTTGAACGGCACGAACCGGTCCAGGAAAGCCTTCATGCCGGCAGTGCATGAATACCAGTAAACCGGCGTGGCGAACAGCAGGATATCGGATTCCGCGATCTTCTTATACAGATCCTGCATGTCGTCCTTGCGCACGCACGGCCGCCCATCAACCTGCCAGCACTTCTCGCATCCAACACACGGATTGATATCCAGCTTCCGAAGCGGAATGCTCTCTACCTCCAATCCCGCTTCACGAGCGCCGTTGAGTACCCGTTCAGTAAGGATGTCGGTGTTTCCATTCGCACGCGGACTGCCAAGAAATGCTGTGATCTTCATGAGAGCGCTCCTATGGTTGGTCAGTCGGGGTTGCATACCGATACCTGGCATACAAGGCCGCGCAGAACTCCGCCCTCGTGACCGGATCGTCCGGCCGATCTACCGCGTCAGGCACTGGTCTGTCTGTTACGGGCTTCACACGCCTGGACCAATTGTCTACTCTCCCACCATCAAGCCACGGCTCCATTCGGCAGAGCCAAACGGCCATCTGTCCGCGAGTAAGCACGTCATCAGGGTTACCCGCTACTTCCGCAATCTTCAGGCCAACAAGCTGTGCAAGACTGGACTCACCGCTGCCGCCGCTGGCATGTTTGGCATATGGGCCGAACCAGGTCATGAAGTCGCCCTGGGTATACGCCGCCATAAGCCAACTCGCCGCCTGCCCACGAGTGACAGCTTCAGTTGGTCTGACCTGATAGGAATCAAAGAACCCCCGCGTTCCCCAGAACTGCAGGGCGTCACACGTCTTCTTGTCCAGTGACGAATTGATGGTCTGAGCGTCGGTATACGTGGTAATGACCTGCCCGTTCTCGATTAACCGCCCCTGCAACCGGCTCACCGGCACGTCGCGCGGCTCCACGGACAGGTTACGAGCAATGTGCGCCGCCGTCCCGGCAGCCTGACCCATCGCCATCCACACCGGCTCCATCCGCAGGGTGCCGAACCCGATGTGCGTACCAGATGCCGCGCCCGGTACCAGCAGCGCATCCACACTCTGAGGCACCATCACCCGGTATGGAATCTGGTAGGGCTGAGTCATGCCGCCCAGGTAGTAGAAGCCCTCCATCACATCATGACCCTCCTCGCGTTTCCTGGTCGCGTGAGAGTCCATTGCATACCCACCACACGCTATGCTGTCATACTGGATGGGGGCGCGCTGCAAACCCGGCGACATCAGCGCGTCATGCTGCGTGAAGTTGTAGAGACCGTAAATCCGCCGCGCTTCCCGCACGTATATCTGACGCGGAAAGTTGTTATTGTCGGTATACTCGTCCTTCGCAAAACCCCACTTGGCGCAGTCCGCCTGCAATTCAGCGGGCATATCCTTATCGTTCTGCAGGAAATACAGCAGCCCGAGTATGTAGTTCCTGTGCCGTGCGATGATCTTCTCACGCTCTTCATAACTCGCTTCCGGGTACTTGTAGTTCTCCTCCGGCAGGTCGGTGGAAATGAGGCTCTTCGGCGTATTGTTGGTATCCGACTTGCCGTTGGGAATGCGGATGATGTTCAGGATGT
Organism: Armatimonadota bacterium; assembly: GCA_025358205.1. Lineage (GTDB taxonomy): Bacteria > Armatimonadota > UBA5829 > DTJY01 > DTJY01 > JANYKG01. Next base: position 14,092 of record JANYKG010000055.1, on the reverse strand, counting down.
CCATGACGCTCTTGACGCGCCCCTCGCTCGCAGATCTGAGCACGGTCAGATACTCGTCCCGGTTGTACCCCTGGGGCTTCGCGGGCATCACGCGGTTGGCCGGATTATCAGTCAGGCACAGACGGAAATTGTACGACTGCACCCGGTTGTCGGCGTCGCCGGTCGAACCCTCCAGCACCATACGGCTGAAGTGGTCCATGTACAGCACGCCCGCGTATGACTCGCCGTACTCCTCACGTGACTCTCTGCCGACCCGGTATGCGCATCCGGCCATCGCCGCAACGTCGCCTTCGTATGTGGCGTCAATCGTCACGCCTGCTCGCACCTGCACTCTGCGGTTCTTCTTGATGTCCAGGAGTGTGACACCGTGAACCCTGTTCTTGTATACCAGCGTAGATTCCGGTCGCCACAAGAAATGGAGCGTTATCTTCTTCTCCGCCTTCACCATCGCGTTGAAGGTTCTCTCCCCCACGGACGGCTCGAAGTGGAATCCGACGCTGCACTGCTTCACCTGCTCGGAATCCGCGCCGTAGGTCTTCACATAGTAATCCAGATTATTGCCGATGAACTCCTGGAATATCCCGCCGATGGTGTGCCGCGGGCCAATATCAGTAACGCCCAGCCCGCTCGTCATCATTCCGCCCATGTGCTCGCTGGTGTCAGTCAGGATGACGCTCGACCCGCACCTGGCGACGGCAATGGCTGCGGCTATCCCGCACGGGGTGGCTCCCACAACCAGTACGTCGGTGCGTATCATCTCGTCATATCCAGGAGCATCCGCGGCATAGGCGGCAATGGCGCCGACAAGAAACATGAGGATGCAAGCAACAGCGCGAAGTCTTCCCTGAGTCATTCATTGCCTCCATGATTTGTAAACAACGGAACCGTTCGGTCTATGGCCGTGAGAGCAGATCGTACAGGCTCACGTTCAGGAAAAAGTTCTCGCGGCCTATTCTTGTGGACTTTAGTACGCCCATGCCCTCCAGATCGCGCAGGTACGCAGCCGCGGTCTGGCGCTGCGCGATACCGGCGTCAACCAGAAACTCCACCTTCGTGTACGGGTGTTTGAACAACAACTCCACAAGTTCCTTCGTGTAGATTTTGGGAAGATCGTTCCGAACAGCATCCATCGTCCTGGTGATGAGTTCTCGGATATCTAAAATCCGTCTACGAGTGTAGTCCGCCGTAGTCTCCACCGCCTCCAGCATGTAGAGTATCCACGGTTCCCATTCGTGAGCCTCGGTGACCTGTCTGAGCAGACGATAGTATTCGCCTTTGTTTTTGATGATGTATCGGCTAAGGAAGAGCACGGGCAGATCCAGCAGCGATTCCTGCACAAGATAGAGTATGCTGATGATTCGACCGGTTCGCCCGTTGCCATCCGCGAACGGGTGTATCGCCTCGAACTGATAATGAGACACCGCCATTCTTACCAGCGGATCAGGACCGTCGAACGCATGAATGTACTCCTCCAGGTTGTGCAGCTTTCGCCTGATAACATCTTCACCGTCCGGAGGGGTGTATATCGTCTCGCCGGTGGCAGCATTGCCGATAACGGTACCGGGCATAGTGCGAATGCCTGCCTGGTCTTGCTTGATGGTGTTCACGATATGCACGAAGACGTTGGTGGACAGAACGGGGCGGTTCTTCAGGTCATGGAAGCCCGTCCAGAGCGCTTCCCTGTACCGAAGAACTTCTTTTGTTGCCGGGTCTACGCCAACCTGAGATGATGCCGATAACGCCCTGAACAACGCATCGTTCGTTGTGATGATGTTCTCGATCTCAGAACTGGTACGCGCCTCCTGCAGAATAATGGAGTTCACAAGGATGTTTTGGTCAGGAAGAGTCTCCCCCAGCCCCTTGAGTTCCGCGAGAGCGCGCCCGGCGCTAACCACTCTCTTCAGCACGGGTATCGTCTCGATCTCCTTCTTAGGTGGAAGCTCGGGCAGATCGTTATATGGAATCAGAGGATCATACACCATTCGGTTGTCCTTCCTCTACGATGATCGCGTATATTCTCACGGATATGTCGATTTATCATACCTTTTTCGACATGTTCCGTCAACATGTCGATTGCTTCGACATGTTCGTCACCGGTTTTCGAAACGGCTGAACGCGAGAGCAGGCCTTAACATTCTTCTCTGCGAACGCCGCAAAAACCTGCAGGCATTCCGCATCTTCACAGACAAGTTGCGCGGCCTGTGCCCCACGCCAACGCACACTTTCGCACAAGCAGGAAATGAGTCGAACAGAGTATAATAAACTTGCAGTACAATCCCGGCGCAGGTCCGCCTGCCGGTCAATTCATCTTTCGGAGGTTTTCCATGAGAAAGTTGTTCCTTGGTCTAGTTACCATCTGCATCGGGCTGTCGCTGGCATCGTGCTCCAATCAACCGGCCCCCAGCGCGACTGGCGAAAAGGAAATCGTCCACATCGCCTTCGTTACCAACAACGTCTCTGACTTCTGGTCTATCGCAAAGGCCGGAGTAAAAGCCGGCGAAAAGGACTTCAGTGCATCATGCGAGTTCAAGATGCCCACCAACGGCACAGCTCTGGAGCAGAAGGAGATACTGCAAGACCTGACCACCAAGGGCGTCATGGGCGTTGCGATATCCCCCGTCAGCCCGGATAACCAGACCGACATGCTCAACAAGGCCGCTGAGACGATGAAGCTGATCTGCATGGACTCCGATGCGCCCAAGAGCAAGCGCCTCTGCTATGTCGGCACCAGCAACTACTCCGCAGGCAAGGTGGCGGGCGAAGAGCTGAAGAAAGCCCTACCAAACGGCGGAACAGTGATGATCTACGTCGGCACGCTGGACGCACAGAACGCCGCAGAGCGCAACAAGGGCGTCGCGGATGCCGTCAAAGGCACGAAGATTCAGATCCTCGGCGTGATGACCGACAACGCCGACCACACCAAGGCCCGCGCGAACGTTGAGGACACGCTCGTCAAGCATCCCGACATCGCCGCGCTCGTCGGACTGTGGAGCTACAACGGCCCTGCAATCGCCGACGCAGTGAAATCCGGCGGCAAGGTGGGCAAGGTCAAGATCGTCTGCTTCGACGAGGATGAGAAGACCCTGGCTGCGGTCAAGGAAGGCGCCATCTTCGCCACCGTCGTCCAGAAGCCCTACAAGTTTGGCTACGAGTCGGTCCGCGTGCTGGCCGCACTGGCGCGCGATGAAAAGCTCGAAATCCCCGCGAACAAGATCTTCGATCAGGGCGTGGACGTGATCAACAAGGCAAACGTTGACAAGTTCTGGGCGAACCTGAAGAAGATGACCGGGAAATAGACAGTGGAAAGCATTCAGTCGGGGGAGGCGCGCACGTCTCCCCTGCTCCACATGAAGGGCATCACCAAGCGCTTTCCCGGCGTCCTCGCGCTGAACAACGTTGACTTCGAGCTGTTCCCCGCCGAGGTCTGCGGGCTGATCGGCGAGAATGGCGCGGGTAAGTCCACGCTCATGCGTATCCTGGCCGGCATTTTCCCACTGGACGAGGGCGTGGTTCTCTTCAACTCCAAGCCCATTGAGATCAACTCGGTGCAGGATTCCCTGGCGCTCGGCGTCTCCGTCATCCACCAGGAGCTGAACCTCGCGCCAAACCTGGATATCGCCTCGAACATGTTCCTGGGCCGCGAACCGCGCAAGGCATTAGGTGTGGTGGACCGCAAGGCACTCTACGCACAGGCGTCCGATCTTGCCGCGCGAGTCGGCATCACCGCCCCTCTGAACACGCTGGTCGAGAAGCTCTCTCCCGGCGAACAGCAGCTTGTGGAGGTGGCAAAGGCGCTCTCCGCCGACGCTCGAATTCTCGTCCTGGACGAACCCACCAGCTCTCTCACGCCCACCGAAGCCGAGAAGCTGTTCGATGTCATGCGCAGTCTGAAGGCGTCCGGCGTGGCGATGGTCTACATATCCCACCGCCTGCCCGAGGTTGAGGAAATGTGCGACCGGTGCGTCGTCCTCCGCGACGGCCAACGCGTGGGCGAGCTTGCGAAGGGCAGCATCACTCCCGGCGAAATGGTCCGCCTCATGGTTGGGCGCGATATCTCCCGCTTCTTCCCGGAACACGGGGCATCACATGAAGCCGAGACCGTCATGTCGGTCGAGGATTTCGTCTACCCCGGCGGTACAAACCCCGTCAGCTTCGATCTTCATGCCGGTGAAATCCTCGGACTCGCCGGGCTAATCGGCGCAGGGAGGACCGAGCTTGTACGCGCGATCTTCGGGGTCGAACGCGCGATTGGCGGACACATCCTGGTCAACGGCCACCCGCTCCACGTCGCCTCCCCAGCAGACGCCATCCGCGCAGGAATCGGCCTGGTGCCCGAAGACCGCAAGGAACTCGGCGTCATCCTGGAGATGGGCGTGCTGGAGAACATCACGCTCCCCGGCATCGGCGCCTACCGACCGCCGTTCATGGACCGCAAGCGTGAGAAGCAGGTCGCGGAGGAGCAGGTCAGGGCGCTGGACGTGAAGACCCCCAGTTTAGGCCATGACGTGCAATTCCTCTCCGGCGGCAACCAGCAGAAGGTCGCGCTTGGCAAGTGGCTGAGCATGAATCCGCGCATACTCATCCTGGATGAGCCGACCAGGGGCATTGACGTGGGCAGCAAGAGCGAGATTTACAAGATCATTCGCGGGTTGGCCGACAAAGGCGTCGCCGTGGTACTGGTCTCCAGCGAGTTGGAGGAGGTAATCGGGCTGGCCGACCGCGTCCTGGTGATGCACGAAGGCTCCTGCACCGGCATCCTCAATCGCGAGGAGATCAGCGAAGAGAACATCATGAGTCTGGCAACCGGAGGAACCGCACGTTGAAGAAGATCATCGGAATCGCACTGCTTCTGCTCGGACTGATCGCGGCCATCTGCGCCTACCAGGTGAAGACCACCGGCCACATGGCGTTCTTCGATGCCGGCAACATGTCCAACCTGGCGCAGCGAATCGGCATACTGGGCATCTACGCCATCGGCGCGGGCATAGTCATCATCTCCGGCGGCATTGATCTCAGCATCGGCTCCGTCATCGGATTCACCGGCGTGGTTATGACCATGGCTGTCACCAACCTGCACATGTCGCCCGTACTCGTGGCGTTCCTCTGTCTCATCATGTGCGCGCTGCTCGGCTTGTGGCACGGTTTCCTCATCGGGCGGTTCAACCTTCAGCCGTTCATAGCGACACTCTGTACGCTGCTGCTCCTCCGCGGACTGGGGCGTGGCATCTCCGGCGGTGTCAGCCAAAGCATTCGCTCGTTCGACTTCCTGGGCAACGGCTCGTTCCTGGGCATTCCCGTCCCCTTCTGGATAATGATCGGCCTCGCGCTGGTCGTCGCGTTCATCATGAATTTCACGGTCTACGGGCGATACCTCTACGCGATTGGGCGGAATGCCGAGGCGGTCCGGTACTCCGGCATCAAGGTCAACCGCATGCGGACGATTGCCTATGTGACATCGGCTGTGCTCGCGGGGATTGCGGGGATCATCTCCGTCTCCTACACCGGCGAGGTACAGCCTGCCAACGCGGGCCTGATGTTCGAGATGTGGGCGATTGCGGCGGCGGTGCTCGGCGGGTGCAGTCTGCGCGGCGGCGAAGGCGGAGTTCTCGGCGTGCTGATCGGCGCGGCGCTCATCAAGGTGATGTACAACGGCATCAACCTCATCGGCATCAACACCGAGTGGGAATGGGCGGTCATCGGCGTAGTCATCCTCGGCGGCGTGATAGCCGACGCGGCCTACAAGCAAAGAGCAGCACTGCTGGCGGCGAAGAGACCCGTGAAGTAGATTCATTCACCGCCAAGACGCTCAGCGGTAGAATCCAGCACCAAGAAGCCGGGTATCTCAGTAAGCTAGAAAGAAAGGATCTAACTGCGATGAACGATAACCTGGAAATTCTGATTGAAGAATACAAGTTGGTCTCGACCTACGTCAATACTACTGCTATGGGTATTCTCAAAGTCATGCCTGTGGCTCTGACCGCCCTGACCGCGCTCGTCATCTACAAACAACCTTCACCTGCTCTGTTGGGACTTGGAGTGGCTGTCGCGATCTTCACGCTGCTCGCATGGGTCGGGTACTGCCACAGTCTAGTCCATGGATACGGCCTGAAACTCATAGAAATGGAGCACAGGATCAACCAGATCGGAGGATTGGGCGATAATGGGTTATCTTTCCAAGCATGGGACGTTGCACCTGATCCTGATAAAGATAACCTCCCCGGCTTCCGTGGTTACACACTGCTGATCGGACTAGCATTCACCTCAATCCTTGCTGCGGCTCTCTGCTATTTCTGGCTGGACTCCGGATGGGCGTGGCGATGGAAGGTGGCAACGATTATAGGCGCAGTGTTGCTTGATTTTTCGCCAGTCTGGATCATGCACAAGTCTGGAGAGAGTACACGTCGACGCAGACGCCAGATCATGGCAAACTGGTAGGAGCAGAGGCGCGAAGAACAGCAGTGAGCATAGCTGGCATGTTGTGAGCGGCTGCGGCTGACTATGCTTTTTACTTCTGCACAGTAAGTGTGCGGTAGACCGCCCATGCATACAGGCACTAGCCGCCTCTTTGGTCAATGCTCGCTGAGAACTTGATACCGAGTTCATTGTTGAACTGGAAATCGCTCATCCACTCAACCCCAAACGCCTCGCACACATTGGGTATCTTGATCTTGTTTGCGTCTGTGGGGGTTGGAAACTCCTTCGTAACTACCACTGCGCCTTCCGCCATTGCATGGGCCACTACCCAGGGGTCTGCCATGGAACGACCCTTGGAGCTATCGATCAGTCGCGGGAACTGGGCAAGTATCTGCCGGATGTTTGCGTTCGCCTGTGCTGATTCCTCACGAAAAAGATACGGTCGTTGCTCTACCCAATGCGCGAGACTATCATCGATCTTGGCAATCTCGTGTTTCACCTCTAGAGTGCAGAACACTCTTCCCTGCAAAGCCAAACGGTCTATGATCTCCCAGTATTCGGCGCAGTTCTCCATTGTGTAGTATTTGTTCCACGGCTCTATCAGGGCGTTGGAATCTAGGCAGTACACCCGAATCAAGGGACACCTCCTCGCGATGCGTGAGCGTACATACCAACCTTGCCTGCGAGCTTGTTAAACTTGTCGACCTTCACATTCAGAACGGACCATGCCTCGCGGCCTGAGATAGCGCCCGCGAAATAGGCTCCGAGCACTATGCGAGTCAGGGCGCGTCCATTCCTCATAACCATCATGGGATAGTATACTTGCGGTGGCTCTCCTCTAGCTTTGCTAGCCTGCAACTTCGCATCCTGCAATTCCAGCCACCGTTCCGTATATGAATCATGAAGCTCACGATACTCTTGCTCCGATACGATCCGTTTGTCCAGAAGCCGTCGCGCCACAACATCACTACTTACCTTGCACTTGTCCGCAACCTTCTCAATTCGTTCTTCTACCGACGTATCGCTGGATAGCCCGTTCCAGACGCGGTCGAATACCGAGTTTGGGAGTACTATCTGTCCAGCAACGCGGTTGCAGAATACCTCAACTACTTTGGCATCTGGAATCTGCCATTGCCCACTATGCTCGAGGTTTGACACACCAGAAACATCGATCAGTAGGTGGGCAAGCTCATGGGCCAGAGTGAAGACCTGCGCCGCCTTCGCGTCTTTGGAATTCACGAAGATGAACGGCGCATAGGGGTCACAAAGCGCAAACCCACGAGCTTCTGCGCAAGGGATGCTGCTGTCTCTGACAACATAGATTCCTGCATCCTCCACGTGCTCTATCCAGACACTCAACGCATCTTCACGAGTCCTACATGATAGTAGTTCCTCGTGTGAGAGAGCTATCAGTGCTCTCGCGGATTCGGCAACGGCCGAGTGGTTCGCATCCGTGTTGGCCGAACCTAGAAAACTCAGTAGCTCCGCACCTTCGTCCTGTCGGAACTCACGAAGCCACTGCTGCCTGGATCTGCACTCGCGTATCAACATGAGAAGCTCCGGACTGAACACATGTACGGCATCATCCGGCAGGCGACGGAAGTCACGCAGTACCTCGTACCCGCTCGGGGGCTCTGGCAGGTACAGTACTGCAAGGGCGCGCTTGTACACCTCCGCAGCCTTCCTCGCCTGTGGCATGGTTGGACATTGCGATCCCTCCTCCCATGCACGGATCTCGTGGGACGGACGACCGATCTTCTTCGCAGCTTGCTCGATATCATAGCCGCGAGTCACGCGCGCCCAAAGCATAACTTCTGGGGTCACAAGTGCGTCAACCGGCATTAGACGGTTTCTCCTGAGTGTTCCTCACAGTGATCCAAAGTGCGACACGATGCGCAGCTAGAATACCAAGCCCGTTTTTCCAGCCAACGCTCCACTCGCGCTATCATTTTGGCAAGTATTCCTGTGGTAGATGGCCGCATACTATCACATGGCTATTGTGATGTCAAATAGGGATTCATGCCGGTATCTCCGCCATCTCGATCCACCGGCTCTCTTTGACGGCTTTCTCTGCTGCCAGGCCGATGCGGATGGATTCTTTGCCGGCGACGGGATCCGTCAGCGGGGGCTTGCCGGTCTTGATGCAGTTGAGGAACGACTCGTGCATTTCGTAGGTGCCGATGTGGCCGCCGTTGTCCTTGTCGCTGACGTCGGCTTTCAGAATCTCGTCCTTCTTGCCCTGACGCCGGAGGACGATCTCACCGGTCTCCCAGTTGAGGTCCAGCGCGCCGGTCCCGCCGATAAGACGCAGTACTCCACCTCTCCTCTACCCACACGATGCCTTCAACACAGGCGGCCAGAATACCTACTGCAGGCGGACCCATCATTTATACAAACGCTCACTTCGTGGCGATAATGCGCGTAAGGTTGCCCGAATGGAGACGCTGGCGGTCATCATCGGAGAGTGAGGTCTGGTCCACCTTGTAGCGGGCGGGGAGGGCGTACTGGAGCATCAGCTCTGTGCCAAAGAGGAGGCGGTCGGAGCCGACATCGGCGATGAGCTTGCGCATGCAGTTGGTCGGGCCTTGGACACCTGCGATGTCGGCGAAGAGGTTCCCTGCCCCGGCGGTCTGCTTGAGCGCTGAGGTTATCTCCCCGTACCGCGCCATGCTGAGGGCAAGCCGTGTATGCGGATGCGCGGAAGCCAGGTCCGCGATCTTCGCGACCGGAACGGCGGGTACCATGCACATCGGCGGGTGCTGGCGCTCATCCCAAAGGCGAACCTGCACAAAGACCGGCAGCCCCAACTCCCCTGCTCTATCCGCCAGCGCGGAAACCTCCGGCGACGTGAGATCATAGGCATGGTAGTTCGGGAAGAGCCGAATGCCCACGGCGGAGAGATCATCACATAAGCGCGTCATATCCTCCTGCCAGCCGGGGTACGCTGGGTTGACGGCGGCGACCAGCATCAGGCGGTCGGCGTGGTTGCGGATGTCGGCGTGAATCTCCTCGTTGGTTTCCTGGGCGTTCTGATAGAAAGCCCCGGCCAACGGCGTGACTGCCGCGCGGTCAATTCCGGCCTTGTCCATCAGCCGAAGCAGGTCGTCCACAGTACTATTATGCGATCGAACGAACGGATGACGGCCTACGAATGTGCATGCGTCTATTATCATGATCGTCTCCTTTCCAGGAGAGCTTGCATGTTTCCAGCAAGGAGCAACTCACGGTCGGAATCATTGATCTCCGCGTCCAGTATCTTGGCCAGCGCGACCGACAGATCAACACCGTGAGCGTCTGAGCCGAAGAGGACTCGCCTCGCGCCCAACTCCTGCACCGCGCGCTCGACCATCCCCATCTCGACGATGCTCCCGCTGGTGTCCACCACGATGTTCGGGCACTCCTTGACCGCCTCGATCCCGCGTTCCCAATCGCCGGCGATATGCGCCATGATGATGTCGGCTTCGGGGTATCGGCGGGCGAGTTCGGCAACGTGACCGGGCTTCGATTCGTGCGGGAGGTTCCCCGTGGCCTTGTGCCAGGCGTGCTGGAGGACGGAAACGCCGTACCCGATGGCCTTCTCGATCAGCGGGAAGACGCGTGGATCATCTGCATACGCGGCCACCCAGAGCTTCACGCCCACCATGCCGAGATCTTCGATGCACCGGCACATCTCGTCCAGCGATTCCTGCGTGTAGACCGGGTTCAGGTAGCAAAACCCGAGCACTAGGTCGGGATATCGGCGCATACACTCAGCAACGTCGTTGTTGGCTTCGACAAATACGTCAGGAGTCGGCTCATAGGACCACTGTCGCCCGAGCGACGAGCAGCACAGCTTCTCGACGCCGAGCGCCGCTGCGGCCTCGACGAGTTCTTGTTCGATTCCTGCGCCCTGCAGGTGTACGTGACAGTCAATGATCATCTCGATCACCCTCATCCCCTGCCCTTCTCCCGATAACGGGAGAAGGGAGATCATTTCACAAACCGATATTTGATCAGCGTCCAGAGGGCGACGAACCCGTCCCAGGCACTGATTTTTTTGCCGTGCTCCACCGTGCGCGCGGTATAACGGATGGGGATTTCCACGATCTTGAAACCGCTTCTGAGCGCCTTTGCGGTAACCTCTGGGCAGAACTCGAACCGCCGGCAGGTGAGATTCATGCCCTTAATCAGGTCCGCGCGGAATGCCTTGTAGCACGTCGCCTCGTCTGTAATCCGCGCGCCGAATAGGACACTCGCGGAGATCGCCAGTATCCGATTCGCCAGATAGTTCGCCGGGTTCATCTTCGGCCTGCCCTGAAGGAACCGCGAACCGTAGACGACATCCGCCTTGCCCGAGATGATCGGCTCGACCATCGCATGGAAGTCCTCGGGATCGTACTCCAGATCAGCGTCCTGGATGATAACTATATCGCCGGTCACCTGCTCAAGCGCGGTTCGGATAGCCATGCCCTTGCCCATGTTGCAGGCGTGCGGAACAAGCTTGATGTCGGGAATTTTCTGCAGAAGCTCACGCGTGCCGTCGGTCGAGCAGTCGTCAACGACGACGATCTCGGTCTCCAGGCGCACTCGCTTCACGCGGGCGATGGACTCCTCGATGGTATCCAGTTCGTTGTATGCAGGGATGATGACGGATAACTTCAACGGAACTCCGTTCCCATGGTGAGCAGCGCCATGATCTGGGCCGCCAGTGGAACCGCCATGACTATCAGAGACGTCCACTGCTCCATGCTCTTCGGAAACGCCTTCCTGATCCCAAGCGCCCAGTAGACCGCAAACGGCAGAATCGCGGGATACAGATACCGCCCTTGCGCCTGGAAGTATTGGGTGTTGAACACCACGAAGGATGCCGCGACCAGAACCACGAGCATAGTATACAGCGCCAGCACGTCTCGGCGCACCTCGGTTGACCCTTCCACAAACCCGGCTCGCAGCCTAACCACGCCGGCCTTGACGACGAGAGTGAGAACCGCGAGCGCCAGGTAGAACCATGTCGGCATGAAAACCTTCATGTGACCGAAGACGCCAAAGAAACTACAGAAGGTCCACGCTATCACGAGGAGCCAGTATTGGCCGATGCTAAACCCCCGACTGAGCCAGTACTCGGGCTTCGCGGTATGCCCGAAAGCCAGCGCGAACTGGGATGCGGCAAACGGATCGCCGTAGAGCGCGTAGTTGCGGACTAGCCACCATCCGCCGATAACCAGTGCTGTGAGAGCAGCGATGATGAAATGCAGGAACGCGAGCTTGTGTACCGGCCTGGCGCGCAAGGCGATGAAGAGAAACGCAGCGAGAATGATCGGAGCGATTAGCAGACATGTGGTCTTTGTGAGAAGCCCTAGCCCGATAATGGCGCCCGCAGCCAGTGTGCGCGGCATGGAAACTCCCCTGACGAGTATGTTTGTTGAGACTAGCAACCCAAGCCCGAATATCAGTTCTGAAAGTATGTCGTTGCTGACCGAACTGCTCAGCATAACGTGTGTAGGGAGCAGCGCCACGAACCCGGCAGCAGCCAGCGCGAGTGATGATTCGCTGACCGTTGCCGCGCTGACAGCCTGATATACAACCAGTATGGACAACGCGCCTAGAATAAGCGAAAGAAGCCGTACCGCTTCAGCCGGGTTGTCCAATCCCATCGCATCGCCAAGCATGTAGAATGGCGCCCCGAGGACATAGTAAAGCGGCGGCTGGTGAGCCTCGTAGTTCCCGCGGTCCGCCGGATCGAATACCGGAAGCTTGTGCTGCTCGACGAGACTCTGCACATAAAGGCCATGCGGTCCTTCATCCGGCGGCATGCCGTAGGGCGTGAAATGCCAGTAAATCAATGCAAGAGCGCAGTGAACAACGAGTATCACCCAGAGGAGGTTTGTCCGCTTGCGCGGTTTTGAGGTGGTCTTGTTCATTTCCCCACCAGTTCGTAGACTTCGGAGCCGTTGACGGCGTAGACCGACCGCATGGCGCCGGAGTCAAACGCATCGGGGAGCATCTTTGCATGCAGGAGATCGTTCCCCGAATACCTGGCAAGATGCCAGTTCACCAACGCATGCGTATAGCCCCGACTGCGAAAGAACCTCACCATGTCCACCCCGGTCTTGAAGCTAGCCCAGGGAGTCATCTCGTGATGGCCGGGATTGCCCCACATGTACTCGCGATCCAAGTAGAACCCGCGCACCTCGTCGAATAGAACTATCTTGGCCGTGACGGGCAGGCTCTCATTCACAAAAGCCTCAGCATCATACACATCCAGGCTTTCAGACAGATAACTCTCCGGAGTCTCAGCGCCGAATACTACACGCGCCGGACGCACGGCGAGGGCGACAGCAGTTATCAGGCTAAGGCAGACCATTATGCCCATGAATCCATTAGCGAACGGCCTGGCGATCCGCCACTCCTTGTTCACCGAATCCAGCCCCCAGCCCGCAACAAGCGCAAGCAGTGGGGCAATGCCAATCAGATACCGAACCTGCTGCATGAGCAAGAACCACGCCGCGAGATAAGCCGCGCAGACCAGGCAGATATTGACGACCGCCCTTCTTTTCTGTCTGGACAGCAGACCGAGCGGGATGAACGCCAGAAACGCCGGGCCGAGCAGGCTGAACAGCTTGGTGGACTCTGGCGCATCAAAGAAAAATCGTCCGTTCACGGTCAGGTTCCACGGCAGCAGTAGGAACTGCTTGAACCCATGGCCCATGCCGAACACATTCTGCGCGCCCTGGTATGACGCTGCCGCCGCCGCACTCCAATACTTGCCGCCGAAAATGCTGTAGAGAAACGGATAGACCGGGTTGCCGGTGTAAAGCCAACTCTTGATATACCACGGCGACCCCACCAGCAGCGCGATGAGACCGACCATCAACGCCGATCTGAATCCCCTGCCCCGCACACCGGCGCTCATGAGAACCCACAGGCACATGGCAACTACGGGAACCCCGGCCAAGACCTTTGTACTCAGCGCAAACCCGCACATGATGCCGCAGACCATAAGCCAGGACTGCTGCTTTTCTCGTTCCCAGTTGTGTACGGCATACACGGCAAGCGTGAGGAATAAAGCCGTCGCCAGGTCGGCATACCCACTGCCCGCTTCCCATATTATCACCGGAACAGACACAAATATCAACGCGCCGAGCCTGCCTGCCGAAGCGTTCAGGTGACTTCTGCCAATGCAGTAGACCGACAAAGCCGACAGCCCGTAACACGCGAAGTGGAACAGCTTGGCCGCACCAACGCTGCCGAACGCAAGACCGAGCGTGTAAAGCATCTCGATCAGGAACGGGAAATTAGAGTGAGACATGAACGGCACGTAGATGATCTTATGTTGACTGAGGTAAATCTTCGGCACGGCAAGGTGGTATGACAGGCCGTCCCAGTCCAGCCCGGCGGGAGGCGCAAGCGCGAGGATAAGCGCCGGTGCGATGATGAGAACAATGGCGAGTATAACGAATACACCGATCCATGTGCAGCTACTCGACAAACGGCGCGCGCCTCGCACAAGGTCCTTGAGCGCCTCAACAAATTCTCTCGCTGAGATAACGCCGACTACTGCGAGCAGCACGCCCAGTGCGGCTGGAGTAAGGATACCAAGAAGCCCGACAGCGAGTATCAGATACGCCACAGCGCCCATGCCCAGCCCCGACGCAAACACGAATCGTTCGGCGTCAGTACCCGCGACCGCACCCATCGC
>JANYKG010000041.1 GCA_025358205.1 Armatimonadota bacterium | reverse complement strand
ACCCCAGTCCTCCAGTTGCGCAAACATCATTTCAAGTGATACTATCCCCATGGGAGTCTCCTTTCCGTGCATTGCACGTTGGTCTTATCAACCGAAAGGATACTCCCTTTTGAATTTACACACTCACAGGGTACACGAACGATTAGGGACAAACGCTTGACATTGGTTCGGGATTCCTTGTACCATATGCGTGAATATCATCAGGGAACGCTCATGGACAGCGCTGTTCGTTGAGCAAAGTCCAGTTGTACCTAAAAAGTTGCACGGTCTATCCGCGCTCGCAAGATAGGGTCTGACGTGATATCCGCAGACACATGAGCGAATATGGAAGACCGAATACCCGCCATTTCCTGACGGATATTCGGTCTTTTTTCGTCCAAAAACGTAAGCGTATCGAATATCTGCATTATTCATGAAGAATGTGAATAATGTTCAGAAGGCCGCAGATTACGCGAGATATGCATAATCCGCGCTAGCGCATGAAAGAAAGGAAGTGACTATGGGCGCCAACAGCTCAGTTGACCGATGGGTCAACGAAATGATTCAATTATGCCAACCAGACAAGGTGGTGTGGTGTGACGGCTCAGTCGAAGAGAGGGATCGCCTGACTACTGAAGCGCTCAGCACTGGTGAGATAACCGAACTCAACCAGGAGTTGCTTCCGGGTTGCTACCTGCATCGCACCGCGAAGAACGACGTGGCGCGGACGGAGAACCTCACGTTCATCTGCACCACTAAGCAGGAGGACGCAGGCCCCACGAACAACTGGATGTCGCCCGAGGAAGCTTACGCCAAACTCGGCGCGATCTTCGAGGGTTCCATGCGCGGCCGCACCATGTACGTGGTCCCGTTCCTGATGGGCATACCCGGCTCGCCTTTCAATAAAATAGGCATAGAGCTGACGGACAGCATCTACGTGGTTCTGAACATGCGCATCATGACCCGCATGGGCAAAGTGGCGCTGGATGAACTGGGCGAATCGGACGATTTCACGAAATGCCTGCACGCCAAGCACGAACTGGACATCGAGAAGCGGTTTATCTGCCACTTCCCTGAAGATAACGCAATCTGGAGCGTGGGATCGGGCTACGGCGGCAACGTCCTGCTGGGCAAGAAATGCCTGGCGCTTAGACTTGCGAGCCATATGGGCAGGAACGAAGGCTGGATGGCAGAGCACATGCTGATCCTCGGTGTGCAGAGGCCGGACGGAAAAACCTTCTACATAGCAGGGGCTTTCCCCAGCGCTTGCGGCAAGACGAACCTGGCCATGCTCGTACCTCCGGCATCCATGCCCGGATGGAAGGTATGGACGGTGGGAGACGACATCGCGTGGATGCGCATGGGGCCGGATGGTCGGCTCTGGGCTATCAACCCCGAGGCCGGTTTCTTCGGCGTGGTGCCAGGCACAAACTATAAGACCAACCCGAACGCAATGCGCTCGATCGCCAAGAACACCATATACACTAACGTGGTTCACGGCCCGCATAACACCGTGTGGTGGGAAGGCCACGACAACCCGCCGCCGGACCAAGGCACGGATTGGATGGGGCAGCCCTGGACGCCTACCTGCGGCGAGAAGGGCGCGCATGCAAATGCTCGGTTTACAGCGCCCGCAAGCCAATGTCCCAGCATATCGCCGGAGTGGACAAATCCGCAGGGAGTTCCGATCTCCGCCATCATCTTCGGCGCGCGAAGAGCGAGGGTGGCGCCGCTGGTCTACCAGTCACACAACTGGCAACACGGCACCTACATAGCCGCGACGATGGCATCTGAGACCACAGCCGCCGCACTGGGCGCACAGGGTGTGGTCAGGCGCGACCCCATGGCCATGCTCCCATTCTGCGGATATAACATGGCGGATTATTTCGGCCACTGGCTGGAGATGGGCAAGAAGCTCACTAACGCCCCGCTCATATTCCGTGTGAACTGGTTCCGCCAGGACGAGAACGGGAAGTTCCTGTGGCCGGGATTCGGCGACAACCTGCGCGTGCTGAAGTGGATCATAGACCGATGCAACGGCGAGGGCGAGGCGGAGGAAACACCGATTGGCAGCGTTCCGTCAATCGGCGCGATTGACCTGGAAGGCACGAACGTTAGCCCGGAGACCATGGCTCAGCTTCTGCACGTGAATAAGGATGAATGGTACGACGAGTTGCAGAGCCAGACCGACTGGTTCCAGCAATTCGGCTATCAGCTTCCTCTTGGCATCTGGCAGGAACACGAGGCGCTGAAGGACAGGTTGACGAGATAAACCGGTCTGTTTGCGGACAGTAATACGGGGGTACGAGGAACACCAATCCTTGTACCCCCTTTGCATGAACCCCGTCACGGGCGTATAATGTGGCGGGTGATTGACTATGATCAAGTCTTGGTTGGAGCGGCACGGGTATCTCTTTGCGCTCCTGTGTATTGCAATCTCTACTCTACTCTTCTACCCTGGGCGCGACTACTTCGCCAAAGGGCAGTGGGCGCTTCTGTACCTGCTTATCATTGTCCTGGTGGGAAGCCTTAGCGGAGTCCGGCCCGCGCTGCTCTCAGCCTTGCTCGCATTCCTCGCCTGGAACTTCTTTTTCCTTCCGCCGTACCATACGTTTGTCATCGCCGACCCAAGGGACTGGCTCTCTCTCGCCACATTCTTGCTTGTGGGGATCGCGATGGGCGTGCAGACCGGGCGCATGAGGCAGCGTGAGGCCGAAGCAATTGCGCGGGAGAAGGAAGCTACGCTTCTCAACCGGTTCAGCTCCCATCTGGTCTCCCAAACAACCACGGCAGGGATGGCCGAGATACTGCTCGATGAGGTTTATCAGGTCACGGAAGCCGTGTCCACCGCGCTGTTCCTTCCAGACGAATCCGCAAGACTCGTGTGCTCTCGTTCTCTTCCCGCAGGCGAACTCGGCGACGAGATAGCGCAGCTTGCCTCCTGGTCGTATGAACAGGCGAAAGCGATTGGGCTGCCGGTCGTGAGAAGCACGATGGGTCTGCCAGGACACCCCGTCTCTGTCCCGCATGAACAGGTAGCCTCGATCGGCGCGCGCAAAGATATAGTGTTTCCCCTCCAGTCGGCCTCGCGCATAGAGGGCGTGCTGTACGTTGGTGCGAAGACGGATGGAACTGTGTATACGGCCCATGACGCGCGTCTGCTCGTATCCATCGTGAACCAGGCGGCTGCGTTCCTGGAGCGCAGGCGGCTCCAAAGCGTTGCGAACCAGGCCGAGGCGTTGCAGGAAGCAGATCGTCTGAAATCCGCTTTCATATCCTCGATATCTCACGAACTGAAGACGCCACTCGCATCTGTGACCGCCACGATCACCGGCCTTCTGGAGGAGGATGTCCAGTGGGACTCGGCTGCCGTGCGCGAGGAACTTGTCGCAGTGGGCGAGGACCTTGGCCGTCTGAACGACAGCATAAATGCGCTGCTAGACTTGTCACGTCTTGAGGCGAACGCGTGGTCTCCGCAGCAGGAGTGGTATGAGATCGGGGACATACTCGGTTCGGCCATATCCAGGGTGCCGCAGAAACAGAGGGACCGAATCGCATTCTCGCTGCCTGACGACCTGCCAATGATACGCGTGGACTTCGCACAGTGGGCGCGGGCGCTTCAGAACCTGCTGGAGAACGCGCTGGCATATAGCGGAGCCGATCAGCCTGTGCGTGTGGGCGCATCGGCAGATGCACGCGAGGTCCGTATGTGGTTTGAGGACTCCGGCCCGGGAGTTGCCGAGGAGGAACGAACCGCCATCTTCGATAAGTTCTACCGTGGAACGGCCTCCTCCACGGTTCCATCCGGCACGGGGCTGGGACTCGCCATCACGCGCGAGATCGTGAAGTCCCATGGAGATCGAATATGGGTAGAGGATGTAGAGCCGCACGGAGCGCGATTCGTGATCGCCCTCCGGCGAGAGGAAGGATAGTGTACCATGCCCGTGCCTGAGAAAACCTACAAGATACTGGTTATTGACGACGAAGAACAGATTCGTCGGGCGCTGAAATCCATCCTGAGCGTGCGACACTACGAGGTAATACTTGCTGCGGGAGGCGAGGACGGCCTCGACCTTGCTATTGACCACTCCCCGGACCTCGTCGTACTTGACCTGGCAATGCCGGGCATGGGCGGGCTGGAGGTATGCAAGGACCTGCGCACCTGGTTCAGCGGCCCGATCCTCGTTCTATCCGTGCGCCCAGGCGAGGCGGACAAGATCGCCGCGCTCGACCTTGGCGCAGATGATTACCTGACAAAGCCGTTTTCGGCGGGCGAACTCCTGGCGCGTATTCGAGCGCTGCTGCGAAGATCATCCGGTCATGCAGCCCAGCCGCCGGTGATATCTGCCAGCGACATCGAGATTGATATCGCGCGCCGTCGTGTCACTCGTGCAGGTCATGAGATAGACCTGACTAAGACCGAATTCGAAATTCTGGCCTATCTCGCTCAAAACGCGGATTGCGTTGTAACGTCGAAGATGATTCTTGAGCACGTCTGGGGTCCTGAATACGTCGAGGACACGCAAACCCTGCGTGTGCATGTGAGCCATCTGCGAAAGAAGATAGAACCGCATCCGTCCGTCCCTCGCTACATCCTTACTGAGGCCGGTGTAGGCTTCCGTTTCTGTATTTCTTGACTTCAGAAACCTTCACACGATCTTAATTTCCACACGCCCCTGTTTAACGGGTAATTCACACCCCGTCTGGTACACTCTAGATGATCTCACTATGAGCTTGAAAGAGGGTGGACCGGATGTTGAATATGATACTTGTCGCTCTGGGTTTCTGCTTTCTCTGCTGGTGCTACACGCGCCTGCAAATGTACTACTGGTACGGGCCTGAAGATCAGCCAAAATTCAAGGCTGACGATGCTATCCCGAACTTAGTCAAATCGGACAACCACGAGATGAATGAAGACAAATACGAGTCATCACGTCGGATGGCCGCCGTCTGACTTGTTACACTAAGGAGTTGATGCAATGCTGGACATTCTCGACCTAAGCATCATCATACTCTTTTTGGCCATATGCCTATGGTATGTCAGAGGAGCGGAACGGCTGTAGGGAGACTTGGACATGAACTACGAATACGTTGTTGTTGGCGCTATCGTGGTCGGGTTACTTGCGTATCTGATCTACGCACTGTTGAGGCCGGAACGGTTATGAAGTCATTTGAGGAGACGATATACCGATGAACCGCTGGGATATGTTACAGATTTTCATATTCGTCATATTACTGGTCGCTTTGACGCGTCCGGTCGGCTTATACATGGCGCGTGTATTTGAGCGTGAGCGCACCATGATGGATCCCATCATGCGTCCGGTCGAGAACGCGATCTACAAGATTTGCGGCATAGACTCCCGGAGCGAGATGCGATGGACCACGTATACAGTGACCATGCTGCTGTTCAATTTCGCGGGAATGGTCTTCCTATATCTCCTGCTTCGTCTACAGAGTCTGCATCCATTCAACCCCGAGCATTTCCCTGCCTTCCCTCCGCTTCTAGCTTTCAACACGGCCGTCAGCTTCGTCACGAATACTAACTGGCAAGCCTATTCCGGGGAGAGCGCCGCGAGTTACTTCACGCAAATGGCCGGCCTGACAGTTCAGAACTTTCTCTCTGCGGCAACGGGACTTGCGCTCTCCATCGCGCTTATCCGAGGATTGACGAGACACAACGCCAGGGAGATCGGCAACTTCTGGGTGGACTTGACCCGAAGTATTCTCTGGGTACTTCTACCGGCATCGCTTGCGCTTGCACTTGTGTTGATCTCGCAGGGCGTGATTCAGAACCTTTCGCCGTATACCACGGCAACAACAATGGAGGGCGCCAGGCAGGTGATAGCCCAGGGTCCTGTGGCCTCCCAGGAAGCGATTAAGATGATAGGGACGAACGGAGGAGGGTTCTTCAACGCGAACTCTGCACACCCGTTCGAGAATCCAACGCCGTTCACGAATCTGCTACAGATGCTGGCGATCTTCGTAATCCCAGCGGGTCTGACGTACACTTTCGGACGGTTTGCCGGGAACCAACGGCAGGGCTGGGCGCTGTTCGCCGCGATGGGCATACTCTTTCTGGCTGGACTGTCCACTATTTACTGGAGCGAACTTTCCGGCAACCCGAACTTGACTCGTCTCGGCATCAGCCAGATTCAAACTGATACGCAGTCCGGTGGCAATATGGAGGGCAAGGAGGTCCGCTTCGGCATCGCGAACTCAGCGCTATTCGCGACTTTGACGACGGATGCATCCTGTGGCGCGGTAAACGGCATGCATGACAGCTTCACACCGCTGGCCGGAGGAGTCGTGATGCTGAATATCGCACTCGGAGAGGTAATCTTCGGGGGCGTCGGGGCCGGCATGCTCGGCATACTGGTCTTCGCAGTAATAGCAGTCTTCATTGCAGGGCTGATGGTCGGGCGCACGCCGGAATACTTGGGCAAGAAGATCGAGTCCAAGGAGATGAAGATGGCTATGCTGGCAGTGCTGGTGCTGGAAGGAAGCATACTCTGTTTCACCGCACTCGCCCTTTCCACTAAGGCAGGCTTGGCAGGCAGACTGAATATGGGGCCTCACGGGTTCTCCGAAATTCTGTATGCCTTTACTTCAGGAACCGGCAATAACGGCAGCGCGTTCGCCGGACTCAGCGCGAATACCACGTTTTACAATCTGACAATCGGGTTGGCGATGCTGATCGGACGATTTCTCTATATCATTCCGATCATGGCAATCGCCGGGTCAATGGCGATGAAGAAATCTACGCCGGAATCTGGTGGCACGTTTCCTACAACCGGTGGCCTGTTCATCGGACTGTTTGTGGGAGTGATACTTATTGTCGGCGCGCTTACCTTCTTCCCGGCCTACGCGCTAGGCCCGATCATTGAGCACTTGCTGATGCACGCGGGCAAACTTTTCTAGTCCGCATTATTCATGAAAAGCATGAATAATGCTCAGAAGGCCGCGGATTATGTGGAACAGGTATAATCCGCGCTAGAGGGAGTGATCGAATTGAGCATACTAACTCAGGCAGATCCGATAGCGCCGAGCGATGTCGGAATCAGCCACCACAGAGATCCGCATATAGCACAGAGCGTACTCATCAAACAGGCGATACTGCAGTCTTTCGCGAAGCTGGATCCCAGATCGCTGATGCATAATCCGGTGATATTCATCACAGAGGTAGGTAGCGTGATCTCCACATATTACTTCCTCGCCGCATTGATCCGGGGAGGCTCCGACACGGGCTTCCTGGGCGGAATAGCAGCCTGGCTCTGGTTCACGGTACTCTTTGCGAACTTCGCCGAGGCAATGGCGGAGGGCCGAGGAAAGGCACAGGCTGATAGTCTTCGAAAGATGAAGACGGATACGATGGCTAATCTCAGAATTGATGGTGAGATACGCCAGGTGCCGGCGGCCCAACTGCGAAAGGGCGATATTGCCGTGGTTTCCGCTGGAGAGATCATTCCCGGCGACGGCGAAGTAATCGAGGGCATCGCCTCTGTGGACGAATCCGCAATTACCGGCGAGTCCGCGCCAGTCATTCGTGAAAGCGGTGGAGAC
>JANYKG010000011.1 GCA_025358205.1 Armatimonadota bacterium | reverse complement strand
TTTACCTTCGACAGCCCGATTCAGAGGTGTACCGCCATCGGTCATCTTGGCATGTACGTCCGCGCCGTGTTCGATGAGCAGCTTCATCACTTCCAGGTTTCCGTCCCCGGTAGCCAAGTGCAAAGGTGTCCGACCGCAATCGTCCCGCGCGTTGATGTCCACGCCGTTTTCGATTAGAAGCTTTGCCAGTTCCGGCTTGAACCCCCACAAAGCACCCCCGAGCAGTTCTGTCCAGCCGCTCTTTGGCCTGGCATTGACATCTGCGCCCCGCTCGACAAGCAACTTGGCGATTTCTATACTATCAGCACGCTCGGCCCAGAGCAACGGTGTCCAGTCTCCCTCGCCCTTGGCGTTGACATCCGCACCTCGTTCGATAAGCATCTTTGCAACTTCCGCGTGGTCATGCTTTATGGCAAAGAGCAGAGGGGTATTGCCGTCCCGATCCTTGGCCCTGACATCCGCGCCACGTTGGATGAGCCACTTTGCTGCTTCTGGGTTCTTTTTCTCTAGGGCTGAGAACAGAAGGGTACGGTCACAAACGTCTCGGAGATTGATGTCAGCTCCGGTCGACAGTAAGTCATCGAGAGCCTTCAATTCCCCAAAAAAGATTGCATTAGATAGTTGCTTCTTTACCTGTGCCGTGCTGGGCGCTTCGCCGCAATTGGCGCACTTCCTGCAATTTTGACTCCAGTCGTGGTCTTCGTCCCGAGTCGTGCCACAGATCGAGCATTTGCATGCGTCCCACTTGTGAACGTAGTTTCTCGTCTCGCTACACCTGGCGCATTGCTCACAGTTGTTGGCCCAGTCATGGCCTTCGTCCCGAGTCTTCCCGCAAACATCGCACTTACAGCCATTCCAGTGATGACCCTCATCACGCGTTTTGCCGCATGACGTACAATTACAGCCATCCCACTTGTGGGTGCTTTGTCGGGTCACTCCGCACTTTGCACACTTTGTGCAGTCATTGCTCCAGTCGTGTCCTTCGTCACGCCACTTGCCACAGGAAGAACACCGACAGCCATCCCATCTGTGGGCGCCTATCGTACACATAAGGTTCATTACTCCGTCTCCTCACTGCCTGGAACTGCAAAAACAATCTCCCATACGGTCATTACCGGTCTTGCACACAGCCAAGCCTAGTTCCAAGCTTGCCATACTATACTGCAGGCAGTACAACATCCGCAAGCTCATTCAGAAGGATAGACTGCCTTCGATGCGGAAACAGAGAGCATACCACATGCTGGACCGCATTATTCACGAACAGCGTGAACAATGCTCAGAAGGCCCTGGGTTATTCAATTCATGAATAACCCAGGGCAGCAGCAGCCGGATAAAGTCGTCTTGTGATCTCGCTTGCTGTTTTGGCGTTATGCGTCGTCGAGCCGCTTGACCGTAACTTGTATGTGATACGGCTGGCGCGTCTCTCCTAGCCTACCACCAAAACGACTGCGCGATCCTTCCAATGGACTTTATCCGAAGGCTGCTAGGTGTCACGGCATTGGCGAATGGAGGAAACTCGATATGACCGGTTTCATCATTGGGTTCATCATCTGGTTCGTTGTGCGCTACGGTGTGTCAGGCCTGTTCACCGTGGATCAGAACGAGCGAGCGGTGAAGACGATCTTTGGCAGAGCGGACAGGCTGCGCGACACAACCACGCTCACCCTCCCGATTGCGGAACACCTGGCGGAGGAGGAAAAGGAGCGCTACAACTACCCACAGGTGAGGGTGATTCCGCCTGGCGGTCCGTACTTCAAGTGGCCCTGGGAGCGGGTCTACAAGGTGTCCATCGCGGTGCAGACCGAGAACATGGCCTTTGACCCCGAAATCCCGGCTGCCAACCAGTCGGGTACTGTGCTGGAGGCAGTCACAAAAGACCAGCTCAACACCGGGCTAAGCGGCCAGATTCGCTATCGGGTGGCGGACAGCAACTTGTACGCATACCTCTTCGGCGTGAAACAGCCGTTCGTTCACATCATGGGGTATTTCATCTCCGTGCTGCGCGAACGCATCGCCAACTACGAGGCTCCTGCGGTAACAGCAACCGACGATGTCAAGGACACCAGTCTGGTAGCCGGCATTTCCATCAACGACCTCCGCAAGAACTTGCGGGATATCAACGAGCACATGGACAAGGAATGCCTCTCATCGGCGGCCAGGTACGGCATGGTGCTGGATGCCTCGCTGATCACCGGCATAGACCCGCCGCCCGAAGTGGAGTCCGCCCTCGCGGCTATCAACACTGCACACAACCAGGTGTCGTCCGATATCAGTCTCGCCCAGGCGTCGGCTGACCAGAAGATCGAGCAGTCGAAGCGCGCGGTGGAGATCGAGACGCTGAGAGCGCAGGCGGAGGTCGAGCCGCTCGTTCAGCTTGCCGATCAGTTGCGTGAACTGAAAAAGAGCAGCAACAAGGCGCTTCCGGCTTATCTCAGAAACGTTCGATTGGGACTCTATAAGTCCGCGAAGAACGCTATCATGGAGGTGCGCGACTAATGCAAACATTTACTACGGCCATCTTCACTTTCTTCGGTCTGCTAATCGGAATGCCGATATTGGGCGGACTCCTCAAGCGCGGCGGATGGTACACCATCGTCAACGAACGCACCTGCAAGGTCTACGTTCTGTTCGGCCAGGTTCTCGGCACATTGGATGAGCCTGGGTTCCACTTCCTGCCGGGGAAGATCGGCGCGAAGGCATTCATCGTCGGCTTCTTCGGGAAGTGCTACACGCTGGACATGCGGCTCGATCAGACCTACCTGCGCAGTCAGCCCGTCAACTCAGAGGAAGGTGCGCCGATGGGTATAGGAATCTGGTACGAGATGTTCATCTCCGATCCGGTAAGCTACTTGTTCAAGAACGCCGATCCGCAAGGCTCGCTGGCCGCGAACCTGAGCAATGCCACCGTGCGCTCACTGAGTAACATGCCTCTTGCGGACATGCTTGAGGACCGACATGCGATGAGCCTGACCGTGCGCAAGGAAGTCACCGAGAAATCGCAGGAATGGGGCTACAAGCTGGGGTCGGTCTACATTAGGAAAGTCCACTTCCGCGACGCGGGGATGATTAAGCAGATCGAGGAGAAGGTCGTCAATCGCCTACGACAGGTGACCTCGGCGATCAAGCAAGCCGGTGCGAACCAGGTCAGCGTAATCACGAGCACCGCTGAGAAAGAAGCCGCGACTGAGTTCGCAAGGGCGCAGGCAATGCATCCAATGATCGTGGGAACGGCGCTGGAGGGCATATCCAAGGACCCCGAGATTGAGGACTCAATGTTTCAGATACTCGAATACCAGCGGCTCCTGGATAGCAAGGCGCCGATTACTCTGATCCCGAAGAACGCGCAGATGCTGTCTGAGTTGCTGGCATCATTCGGAGCGGTGCGCGGTACCGGCGGTTCGCCCGATCAGCACAAAGGACAGCCCGAGATCAAGCAGTGAGTAGATTAGCCCGCATTATTCATGAACAGCATGAATAATGCTCAGAAGGCCGTAGATTATGCGGGACATGCATAATCCACGTTAGGGAGCATATCGGGATTTGGCGTGTGTGCAAGTCCCGATATGTCTCTAGGAGATTTAGATGTATCGCCTTGAACATTTTGTAGTGATTCCACTTTTGCTGTTATCCTCAACGGTATTGCAGGCAGCAACCCATTGGCCGAATACCTACTGCTTCTTTGGGCGGTGGGACCTGCGCGCAACAAAGCGAGCCGTGACCGTCAACAGCGGTAGTTATGTCCGTTCGCGTTTCTCCGGCACAGGCCTCCGCGCATCGTTTGATGTGTCCGTCAATCAGCCGCCGTTGCCGACGATCGCCTGGCGGATTGATGAGGGCGAATGGCACGAGGCAGAGATTGCCCCAACGGTAAAACTGGCAGATGGGTTGAGCAAAGGTCCGCATACCGTGATGCTGATGGTTCGCGGTCTGGACGAACACCAGAACCGTTGGACACTGCCGCTGGTAGCCAGCGTCACGTTCACGGGCTTTGGGCTGGCGAAAGGCGGAAAGCTGGAGGAGCCGCTACCCAAGTGGAAGCATCCCGCCTTGACCATGGAATTCCTCGGTGACAGCATTACTGAAGGCGTGCTGGTAGACGAAGGGCGCGCCGGAGTTGAGAAAGGTATCCCCCGCACCTGGCCCTGGCTTTCCGATGCGCGCCAGTCATATGCGGCACAGACGGCGATGACGCTCGGCGCGGAGTGGCGGCAAGTGGGGTTCGGCGCGACTGGTCTGGTACGCATCGGCAGCGGTAAAGCGGCAGGGGCGCTGGAGGCCTTCAACTCCTTCTACGCAGGTTGTCCGCGCGATGCCTGGCAGCCTGACATAGTGGTAGTGAACCAGGGAACCAACGACAGATCAATTCCGGCTAACGACTACCAACCTTTGTATACCAGGTATCTGGCCATGATT
The DNA here is from genome assembly GCA_025358205.1 of Armatimonadota bacterium. GTDB lineage: Bacteria > Armatimonadota > UBA5829 > DTJY01 > DTJY01 > JANYKG01. Next base: position 26,410 of record JANYKG010000011.1, on the reverse strand, counting down.
CGCACAGCCTATCCCAATGCGAAAATCGTCGCTCTGCGCCCGTTCTGCGGTGGTCAGGAAAAGCCAATCAAGGCCGTGGTGGACGCCTGCAAGGCCGCCGGTGATTCCAATGTATACTACATAGACACCACCGGCTGGTACAACGGCCCCATACACCCGAACATCCCCGGCAGCGCCGCCCTGGCGGAAAAGCTGGCAAAAGCCCTGAAAGCTGACGTGCTGACGGCAAAACCATCGCACTAGATTTCATGTGTTACCAGCAAAGGAGTGGATGCGGTGTAGTTGCTTATCCGGTCTAGGAATGCCGCTCGTTATCTCCATGGCATGCCATGTCAATGACTACCGCACTCGCGAGGAGAAGAACCTCGTCTTCTCCCTCAGCGATGTCAATACCATACGTATCCGTCCAGGAGAACCACTTTTTTGAGACTTGCGCAACCGGTTTGTCGCCGCGCGTGAAGGTGTACTCATGGTCGAGTAAGTCACCCGCAGCCTGCATGTCATCAGGGCCGGGCACGTCTACCGTAAACCGGCAGCAGAAAAACGTGAATAGCTCTTTCCTCACCTCGGCTCGGAGTTCACCGTCCTTGTACAACTCATACGTGGGACCCCATGACAGAACCCGCTGATTTATCTGCATCAACTCTTTGCCGTCCATGTCCTGGAAAGAGAGCTTGTCTCCGATAGTGAACCACTTGCCCCGGATCTGGTACACATCCTGTCCGGCCTCATTCCTGATCGTGAAGCTGTCCGTTAGCGTCCACATCTTCTGCTTCATTACATATCGCATGCCTACCTCCAATTCATATACGGTTCGCGCCTTCCACATTACTGACATGGCTGGCGGCGGAAAGTCGCAGGTAGCATTTGCTTACAGAAGCGGAACTTCGCGCACTCCGCCTTCTGGAAGGCTGAACCGCAGTAGGTCGCCTTCGATTCTGACCGATTTCGCGAGGGCCGCGGTCTCGTCCGGGGTTACCTCGGTGAAGAAGACGATGATCCGGTGCGCCGCCTCGTCGCCGGTCTTGAAGGTACTTGCCGCGTCCGAGAACGACCCGTAGAGGATATCCGCGCATACCGCCTGAGCGTTATATCCCGATGCTTGAGCGTATGTGAGGCCTGATCCGGCAGCCCTCACCACACCAAGCCTGCCGTCTACGTTCGCCCACGAACCTGGAACCGCGAACGGCTTCTGAGGCTTCTCCATATCGAAAACCGTCTTGCCGTCCTGGTAACAGACAGTCCGCTTGCCGCCGGTCAGCGTGTCGTTCTCGATGCCGACGGGAACACCCAGGGTCCGTACGACTGAGACGTCCGAAAGTGCGCTGACGCGGTCCTGGTAGATAACCGTCTTCTCGCCGATGGACGAAATCCTGATCGTCTGCTTCAATTGCCCGCCGTTCGTGACCAGTGCGCCGGTCGTCTCGAATCCGTTAGCGGTCTTCTTCCACGTATGCTCGGTGACATTGATCTTCGTCTCGCCTTTTGGGCTTAGCTCGGTTGCGCCGACAAACCCGTTGGTGATTGGAATCGTAAAGAAAGGATTGCCAAGATGGTTGCCGATGGGCACGATCATGCCCATGATCTTGCTCTTCCAGGAGAACGAGGTGAGCTTGCTTTCAGTTCGGTGCATCACCACGCCGATTGAGCTGTAGCTCTTCACGCACGATGGTAGCGCCGGCATCTTGCCGGCATTCTCCAGGGGTCCGAACACCTTGTGCGCAAGGTATCCGTGCGCGGTCTGCTCGGCCTGAATCGCGTGTCTGCAGAATCCGAATGGTGAGCCTGGGAGCGCCAGGTCACCGCCGAACCACTCCTGCCACGTCCGCATGTACTGAAGGATGGTCTTCTCACTCTCCGCCGCCACCGGGTCGTGCTTCAGAGTGCCGAGCGACGCGAACAGGTTGATCGCAGGCAGTCCGTGCTGCTCCCAGTCCATGCCCTGCGGAAAGGCGGTCTCGCCCCACGGAAGCAGAATGGTCTCAAACATCCGCCAGGTATCCATCAAGTGGTGGCCCGCCGCCTCCGGTACCTTCTTGCCCCCATAGGTGTAGTACATCGCGGTCTGAGTCAGGAAATACGAGCTGCACTGGACGTACGCCGGATGGAAAAACCCGTGGTTCTCCAGCGTGAAATCCGGGTGCAGATTCGGCGCGGAGACCCACTCGCTGACCGAACGACCATCAACCACCGTCTTGTCCTTCACATCCCTGGGCACCGACAGAGTGTTCATCATGTACTCGATTGCCTTCTGGTTCCAGTCCGCCGCATGAGGATTGGACGGGAACATGTTAGCGGCAACGGCAATCCCGGTCAGGTCCCAGCCGTTCTCCTCCGCCTTCGTATCGAAATAGCGCCCGGTTGGGGGTTTCTTGCCGATGAAGCGGTCTGCCTCCGATGCCACAACGCGCTCGAAGCCCTTCTGCAGATCGGGATCCAGGTCGTCCCACATCAGCCACGCGCCGAATGCGAGGCAGCCGATCCACATCCCGGACTGCCAGTTGTTGCCCCACGACTTGCCGTCCGTGCATTTCTGCGTTCCGGTCAAGTGGGTGGCGATGGTGTACCGCAGGGCTGATTTGCACTTGCTCACGTATCCACTACGCTCGTCGGCTGTCAGGGCATGGGAATACCTGACAAGCGCTCCGCACGCAAGAACCATGGACCCGATGGCGCGAATGCCCTCATTCCCCTGGCTCACGCCGTCGCCCCAGTAGCCGGCGGTTGAATCGAATGACGCGGTGTGCCAGTCCTTGTCCGCGAACTTGCAGGCGTCACGGATGACGGACTCGTATGTCGTCACGACTTCGCGTTCGGACATCGGGCGGATGTGGTACAGATCACTCGCCGGAGCGCAAGCCGGCAGCAAGAGAAGCAGGAACATCAAAGGCCAGTAGTTCATTTGTGAATTCCCTTTCAGTGCGGATACTTGTCGGCTTCGTAGGCACGGTCTTCGCGCCACTTGTCATAGCCATTCTCGCGCATGATCTCGCCGAACAGCTTGGCGTTTGCCCGAACCACATCAGCATCGGCATCGGGGACCAGCGCCAGTTCCTTGTCCATCAGGTCGGAGTTCGGCTTCAGGCTGATGTTGATAACACCCCAGAGCACCTCCAGATACGCCTGATGCATGTGCTTGCTGTAGGTGGGGTTATCCTTAGTCGCGGCCAATCCCTTCTGGAAGATGGCATCACAGTGGTCCATCGCGTCCTTGGTGACCCACCTCCGCCAAGCTTCCGAATCGCCCCAGACCTTGTTCGCGTCCATCACCAGTTTGTTCTCCCTAACGTAGCGGGGATACCAGTTCAGATACTCAATAACATACTTGCCGCCGGGCCCGTAGAACCCGTTGCAGTAATCGCTGATCTCCTTCTTCACATCCCTCGATGGGTCCCAGGCCATGCGCGCAGACAGGTACGCCCGCAGGTCTGCCAAGCCCGGAGCCTTTCCCGAGCGCCGTGCCCTGGACGTAGAACGCTTTGACCCCATTCTCCAGCGCCCACGGACACTGCATCCCCAGTTCCCACTCATTGGCGTAAGGCCACCAGTAGCCGTAGTTCGAGCCGCCGTAAGTGTAGACCGAGATGTTCTTCGCGACCTTCGACCATGCGCTCACCAGTTTCGCATGAGGATCATCGCCGGGTCCGAAGTTTCCGCAGACCTCCACTAGCACGTTGTCCGATGCCTTGATGTTCAGCGGGGCGGCCTGTGTGTAGTTGTATGCGAGAGTCTTGATGCGAACCTTCGGGAACTCCCGGCCAACCGTGTCCGCAACGTAGTTCGTGAAGCTGATGGTGTTCGCCGACCAGCTATCCTTACCGCCGTGCGCCAGCCGTTCTGCGGTACACCTGTCACAGAAGCACCCACCGCCGCCACCGTCGTTCTGGCTAACCCAGTAGTTGTCCACCCGGCCCTTGCGTTCTCTCACATCGGCGAGAACCTGTTGGGCGACGAACTCACGCAGTTCGGGGTTGGTCAGGCACATCTCGCCCGGGCTGCGCTTGCCGTCCGGTTTGAGGGCGAACCATAAGGGGTGTTTGTCGAAATTCTCGCCAGGTGGAACGAGGATGGCATAGGAGTGGCAGCCGTGTATGGTTGTCGTTGACCCGCCCATCTCCTCGGACAGAGTGTGATCCTGTCCGTTGCTGCCGTTCACGCGCATCCGTGCGAGCCACTCGTTTGTCGGCGCGTTGTTCCACCACTGATCCCGGTACCAGAGCTTGGGCGTGTACACGAACGGCTTCGCGGGCATAATCACATCCCCCAGCTTCGGAATGACCGTGTAGTCAGGCGAATACCACCGCACACCGAGCGATTCCAGGTACTCGTACACCGCGTACATCGAGCCGCGCCTGCGTCCGCCGACGAAGAACAGGTTGCCGTTCCTCGCGAACACCTTGTAGCCGTCATCCCCAAGCGCGTTGAGCTGGGTTTCACTGACATACTTCTTGCTCATGGCAGTTCTGCCAATGCTGATGCACGGCCCGGTTTTGGCGGAGTACTGAACCTCAGGTATCAGCCTCAGAACAACGCCGGCAATCTGCTTGATGTGGTTCTTTAGTTCCAGTGCAGCGTACTTCTCGCCAGACGAAGCATCATTCGGCAGGACGATTATGCATCGGGCCTTGCCGGACTTGGTGATGAATGCTGGCACCGCGGCCTGCACCATGCCGATGACGAGAAAAGTGAGCAGCAGAACGGCAAGCGGTTTGTACATTATCAGTGTTTCTCCCGGTGTGCGCGGACTTTCACCGCACCAGCGCATCCATCTCTTCCATAGTTATGAAGCCGGCCGCGCCCCGCATGCGGTTGCCAGCACAAACATAGTCAACAATCGCGCGCTGTAGACTCGTCTTGGGAGTGACAGTGGACACCGCTGCCCCGTCCCCGAACACAAGGTCATAGCACTGGGCGTCATTGCTGCAGACAGGAAGCAGATGAAACGGCGACTGAAACTTCACGATGTTCGACTCCGGCGGTAGGATCTTCGACAGACTGGGATCAAGCAGCCAGGACCAGCAGGTGAAGGCGCTGAAGTTCAGCTCGGGATAGTGGATCGGGAAGAAGTCCAGCGCCTCTCGGTATGACGCAGCGCATTCCTCCCACGCCATTCTGCCACCGCTGCTGGCTGGCGGGATGTGTATCTCGATCATGCTGTCACCCGGTGTGATTATCGGCTCCCAAACTGCAAGATCGAGCGTGACGGTCTCTCTGTCTGCCCGCGCGTCGGGAACAACCGGATTACCCCGTGCGTTGCGGCCAACAACCTCCATCTCGGAGGTCCAGGCGTCAGGGTCGAGAATGCCGTTGCACCCGTCAGCGAGGCCGTCGGTGCGATACTTGTTACCGGCGGCTAGTAGGGTTTTGAGTTCGCCGGTGGTCTTGTTCCGATAGACATGGAACCCCCATGTGTATGTGTTAGAGTTGAAGACCAGCCTGCCCAAACGGAACATCTTGGCGTTGAAGTAGTTGCGCATCCATCCCAGGTACTTCATGCCGTACACGCCGCACCTCTGGTGGTAGTCCACAAGCTGTGACCCGCACTGCATGAGCGAATCAAGCGCGATTTGATCGGACACGCCAATCATTCGGAACGCCTGCAAGGCGTCTTCCGTGTCTGAGACCAGCACCGCGACGTGGAAGAGCGGCGCGCGTTCTCCGAGTATACCAACAGGCGAGGCGAGGACATCCTCACCCAATGCGCGAGTGTCCGGCATGTGGAAAAGGAGGTAGTGCCAGAGACCTGCAAGCTCAGTCAAAACTGGGTTGGCGCGAATCACCGCGCAGACATCCTCGACCTGAGGGATGCACTCCCTAGGCAGATCGAAGACCTGGTACGCGTCACCGACGATCTCGCCCGGCTCCACTCCGCATCCACCGGACGACTTCCAGTCCTGATACTCCGCCCAATGCGTCTGCCAGTACTCAGGCGCTTCGGCAATGCCCAATTCTGCAACAAGCTTCTCAATGGTCATAGTCAACCTCAACTGAATGTAGCCGCAGGCTTTACGCCTGCGTCCGGAATTCGCAGGCATAAAGCCTGCGGCTACAGGTTCATTTTTCCGCGCTCAGCACCTTCTTAATCGTGGCGTCTATCCACTGCTCGGTCCTCGGGAAGTCCGCGTAGGACTTGCACTCCGCGAGCATCGGATCAGTCGGCTTGATGCCGGCGGTCTGCAGAATCGCATAGTCCTGAAGCGACTCGGCGAATATCTCCCACCGGATCGAGTCGAGCGGCTTGCCGTCCGCTCCGGGGTAGACCTCGAACGGATCGCCGGGCGGAATGGCGGGCCACCATCCGTTGCACTGGTCGTTGAACGGATCGCCGAGCTTCTCCTGCTCCATCAGGTGCCAGTAGTTGTAGCCCCAGTGGAGAAACCCCTTTGCCCCGAGCCGGTAGAAGAGGAATCCGGACATGCGAATCTTCGGGAGCGGGGTATCCAGCAGCCGCTGGAGATACTCGCCCCTCGGACTGCAGCAGAAGTAGACCCAGTGCGGGATCTTCTCGTCTATGTAGGGCTGGGCGGACTGGATGATTGGGATAGGGATGTCATTCAGGCGCTGGCGGCCGTACTCGATGCTGCTCAGAGCGTCCATGACCTTGCCCTTCATCCACGGCGCATTCTCGTTCAGGAACTCTCGGGCCTTCCTGTAGTTCTGGATATGCTCGCCCTCCCCCGGCTCGTCGCTGATGTGGAAGAACGACTTGTCCAGCACGCCTTCCTTGAGCAGGAAATTGTGGAACTCCGGCAGGAACTGCTTCAGGAAGTTGTGGAACATCGGCCCGTGTCCGTCCGAATCCGGCGGCCAGAGCATGACTGCCTTGCCGTCCACGTACTTGTAGACCCGAACCGGGTTCTTCGCGCCCCAGTAGATCCAGAGGTGCGACCATTCGAAGTACTCGAATCCGCACTCCTTCGAGAGCTTCACGAACTTGCTCACGTCGCTGAAGTCGAACTCATACTTACCCGGTGACGGCTCGGTGACCTTGAGCAACTGAGGCGGGCGCTCGAACGTCTCTCGGCGGGCAACAAGCAGCGGGACGGTGACGACATCCGTGCCGTGATCCACCAGGTCCTGGAGGTAGTTGCGGCTGATCTCCCAGGTCCTGGGGTCCTCGTATCTACCGGTCTTGTACCAGTCCCACAGCGCCTCACCGCGATACCAGTGGATGACTGGGAAGTCGTGTCGCGGCTTGACCACAAACTTACTGATCTCGATGTTGGCGGTAAGGTCAGCCTTCTGCTTGCCGTCCATGAAGCTGAAGTTCACGTTCAGCGCGCGCGAACCCGGCTTAACGTCGGCGGGAACCTTGATGGTGATCCAGAAGGAGGCGCTCTCGTACGGGCCGACAACAGCGGAGTTCTCGGGATAGAGCGGATCGGGCACCAGTCCGGGAATCATGTCGCCGCCCTCAAGATCGGCCTGCGGGGTGCCGGTCGTGCCGTGGGTCATAGTGACGAATCCGACTCGGCGGACCTGGATTTTGAGGTCATCGGTGCCGGTAACGGTGCATGTCGGCCTAATTTCCCATTCGCGGTTGTTCCGCACGCACGCCTGGAATGAGACTGTGCCGTTCCGAGGAGCCAACAACTGGAGAGGCTGAGCGGAACCGGGTTCCGACTTCGGATAGACTCGCTTGAGCGAGCTTTGAACCCAGAACAGCACCTGCTGATCTGACTTACCTTCCGGCTGGACGACAAGCGGCCCCTGAGCCGAGGCCGGCAGCGCCAGCACCAGGGGAATGAGAAGTGCTGCGATTATTGGTAGGCTGAGCATTGGTTTGGTTCCCTTTCGACGGATGAGTCCAATACGTCCCATGCGACCTATATGTCCTATTCTTTCGAGTATCTGTCCACCCTGACCTTCGCGGTGATGCCGTGGGCGAGCATCATCTCCAAATTGCACTGGCGCTCGGTGACTTCGCCGACTTCACGGCTGGCGGCGGGCGTCATGCTTTGGTACGTGCAGGTCTTCAGGAACTTGCCGACCCACACGCCGCCGGTGTATCGGGCAGCGCGGCTGGTCGGGAGGATGTGGTTTGTGCCGATGGACTTGTCGCCGTACGCCACGGTCGTCTCCTCGCCGATGAACAGCGAGCCGTAGTTCTTAAGGTTGTCGAAGTAATAGTCCCTGTCCGCCACGTGAAGCTCCAGGTGCTCCGGCGCATAGTCGTCGCTCAGGGCGATGGCTTCATCCCGGCTGTCTGCGGCATAAACGATACCATTGTTCACCCAGGAGAGTGAGGCAACGTCCCTGGTCGGCAGGATCAGAAGCTGCTTCTCGACCTCGGCGATTGTTCGGTGGGCGAAGTCCTCACTCAGGGTGATGAGGATGATTCCGCTGTTCGGATCGTGCTCTGCCTGGCCGAGGATGTCACACGCGACCAGACTCGGGTCAGCGGAGTCGTCGGCGATGATTCCGATCTCAGTCGGCCCCGCGAGCAGGTCAATCCCGCACCGCCCGAAAAGCTGGCGCTTGGCCTCGGTCACGAACTTGTTGCCCGCGCCGCAGAGGATGTCCACCGGATCCACGTCACCGATCCCCAACGCCATCACTGCCATCGCGGGAACTCCGCCGAGGATGAATATCCTGTCCGCGCCGGCTTTCTGCATTGCGTTGATGGTGGCAGGGTAATAACCCTTTCCCTTCACAGGCGGCGTGCAGGCAACCACCGTCTTCACACCCGCGACTTTGGCGGGGATGATGCTCATCTGCGCCGAGCCGAACATCGGGTACCGCCCGCCGGGGATGTAGCTGCCGACCGATTCCACGGGGATATGCTTGTGCCCGAGGATGACGCCCGGACGCGTCTCGACCTCCAGCGGATGCATGGTCGCCAGTTGAGCCTGAGCGAACGCGCGCACGTTCGACTGGCAGTAGTCCGTATCGGCGATGACCTGCTGATCCAGCTCGCCTATCGCAGCCTCGATCTGCTGTGTACTCAGCTCAAAGCTGTCCGGATTCCAGTCGTCGAACTTGCTGCTGTACTTCCGAACCGCGTCCATGCCGTGCGTTTCCAAGTCCTTCAGCATCTCCGAGACGATCCGAGTCGTCTCCGGGTCCGTCTCGAAGAGGCGATGGATGCCTTGCTTGATCAGTTTCACTCCAGCCTCCTATGGGTCGCATAAGACCTATGGGACGTATGGGACCTATTTCCGAACCTTTTCCGCGGTGTTCCGTATCCCCGCAATCGCATCCGCGATCTCCTGGTCGGTCAGCCTGGGATGCATCGCTATGTTAAACTCCCTGCGATAGAAGAATTTCTCGGCGATGGGACAGATATCCTGCGCATATCCCATCTTCTTCAGACCGGAGAAGTGGTAGGTCGGCTGGTAGTGCAGAATGCCCTGAACGCCCTCTTCCTTATACAGCACGCGCATGAAGTCGTCGCGGCTCGCGCCAAGCTCCTCCTCCTCGATGCAGACCGTGTAGAGGTGGTAGACGTGGTAGCAGTTCGGGTCTTCGTAGACCGGCGTGACGCCCTTGATGCCCTGCAGTCCCGCGCTGATTCTGCGGCCAATCTCCCTGCGCTTCTCACTCAGCATGTTGAGCTTACGGAGTTGCGCGCGCCCGACCGCCGCCTGAATCTCGTTCATGCGGTAGTTGTTGCCCCACTTGCCGTTTACGTCCACCACGTCGAAATGCGAAGGAATCCAGTAATCGGTCTGGTTCTTCCAGTGGTCCAGGTTCATGCAGCGCAGCTTCTCGATGGGGTCAACCAAGTCATCGCGGTTGGTGGTGATCATGCCGCCCTCGCCGCATGTGGTCATATTCTTCAGCGAGTGGAAGCTGAAGCAGCCCACGTCTCCGATGCTCCCCGCCTTGCGCCCCTTGTACTCCGCGCCAGGGGTGTGCGCGCAGTCCTCCAGCACCAGCAGATTGTGCTTCTTGGCGATCGCCATGATCGGGTCCATGTCGCACATCTGGCCACCGTAATGCACCACATAGATCGCCTTGGTCTTCGCCGTCACCTTCTTCGCGATCTCCGCCGGGTCAATGTTGAAGGTCTTGGGGTCAATATCGGCGTAGACGGGTATGCCGCCTTCCTTCAGGATGACGAGCGAGGTGGCGATGAAGGTGTTCGGGGTGACGATGACCTCGTCGCCCGGGCCGATGCCGAACGCCTGGGTGCAGATGTGCATGGCGGTCGTGCAGTTCGACGCTGCGAATGCGTGCTTGACCCCGCACATCGTCGCGAACTCGGTCTGGAACGCCGCGACCTGCGGGCCCATGGTCAGGGTGTCCTGCTGCATGGCCTCCCAAGCCGCGCACTTCTCATCGTCGTCGTAGATGGAGCCGAAAAAAGCATATGGCACTTTCAACACGACACCATCGTCCATTGCATAGCTGCTGGTAATACCGCCTTCGGTATCAGAGCCGGTAAACTTCTCTTGATCTTCGACTGACATGGCGAACCTCCGACGTTGAAATGCTGGTTTCAGGTGCCGGTTGTCGGGTATCAGACCGGAACCTGAAACCGTACTTGAAGACAGTATAGCCTATCCGCGCAAGTCACGCCATACGAGAATAGATGAATTTTGGGGATTCCACAAGAAGGAGGGAGTCGCTACCTATAGTGTCTTGCGCAGACGGAAGGCGCTGTGACCCGTCGCGTACCAGTCTTCGAGTTCGCAATAGATCTGGTAGCCGCGTTTTCGGAAGAACTCCACCGGCTCATACCCGGCTACGTGGATCACCCTGATATTCCTCGCGCCATACTGTGCAGCCAGGCCTTCCCATCTTAGCAGCAACTCAGTTCCGATGCCCTCGCCGCGATAAGCCTTTTCAACAAACAGATCGGACAGGTTGAACCACTTGTTGGAGCCAAACTCGTTCCTGGCAGTTAGTCCGCTCACGCAGCCGATGAAGGTATCGGCATCCATCGCAACGAAGCCGTGACGTTCCACCGTCCACAGGTGCAGGCCGTGTTCGAGGTGATACTCGTCGAATCCCGCGTTCATCCGATCAAACTCAAGACTCGTCATGGGGCGCCCAACGATTGTAATGTCGCCTTTATAGAACGGAATGGATGCCATCCCAAGCTTCTTGCGAAGGCCGATGTGGCTCTGTCCACTTGGGTGGTGATCATCCAGTTCGAAGATCACCTCATAGCCCTGCTTGACATAGAACCCGCATGCCTCGTGGCCTGCCGTCATGGTATGCATGTTCTTGACGCCAAGCTCCACCAGTCGGTTCTCGGTCCTGCAGAGGATCGCAGCCCCAAGTCCGCGAGCTCGGTACGGCTTCTCCATGAACAGACAGGTCAGGTATGCCCAGTTGCCGTACTCGCCGCCGATCTTGCACGCTTCGGCGGTCGCGCAGCCGATAAACTTATCCCCGTCCAGTGCCACGAAGCTTACCTCCTCGGTGGTCTGGACCGGGACTCGCTGTTCCTCTGCGTATTCCCGTGCGCCCACGCACCTGCGTGCGAACTCCTCGTCCGTCATGGGGCGTTCAACTATGCAAATATCGCTCACCTCGTCACCTCATAGGGCAGTCTTGTCCACCAACGTCACAACCGATCTTGGCGGAATGGTCACTGCGTCCGCCGACGATTTGCCTCTCGTGAGATCGCAGGTCTTGGAGGTGATGTAGGTATCGAATGAATTACCCTTGACCGAGAGGCCGGAGAGGCGGAGGGGCTGGGCTTCGTCCGTAACATTAACTGCGACGATCACTAGCTGCCGGGTCTTCTTGTCCAGGTAGGCCGAGACCATCAGGCTGGTGGAAGCATCGAGGGGCGAGCGACCATCATCGTAGGTCACGCCGACCCGCACCATCCCCGGGCGGACGAACCGCGAGTAGTTCCCCAGCGCCCAGAAGATCTTTGTGGGTATCACCTGGCCGTCGGTCTTGAGCGAATCCCGGTCCTTCCCAGGCATGGGTCCCAGGCAGACGAGGCCGTCGTCGTTGTTGCCGATCGAGACGCCCAGCCACCAGGACCATTGCGACGCGTTGGCAAGGGTCAGATCGTTGTGGATCAGGCGGGCGACAAAGAGCGCAGTGTCCATCTCGGGATCGCGCTTATCGGCGGCGATTGCGTTGCGGTCACCCCCCATGATGCAGAACTCACTCTGCCAGAACCCAAGCTTCGGGTCAACCTTCTTCAGGTGGTCAGGAACCTGCTGCCGGATGTCCACCTGCTTCGACAGCGGCCACGTGGTGAAGTAGCTGTGCGCCAGCATGACGCGACCGACGTTCGGCAGACTGCCTAGGTAACACGGCGATGATGGGTTCCAGAAGGCATCGGCCTGGTTCTGGCGGGGATTGCCCTCCTTCCACCAGAGATAGTCGAACCGCGCCGCCTCAGAGACGACAACCTTGGTTGACAGGCCTTTGTCATGCAGTCCCTTGGAGATCAGACGAGCAGCTTCGGCGATCTCACCGTTCTCGGCAGGGGTGCCCTCCTGCTTGTCGCTCTCCCAGATGTACTGCGGTTCGTTCGCAGGGCTGATGTAGTCAATGGGCAGGCCCTTCCCAGCGAAATGCTCGGCGACCTGGACCAGGAAGTCGGCATAGGCGGGCACGGCGTCCTTGCGGATGTTGTACGTCCAACGCTTGTCGCTGGAATGGGCTATCCCATTGAGTGTGAACTGAACGGGTGGCGAGTTCGTAAAGGCGAGAAGGTAAGGCACACCACGATCATGGGCGGCCTGCATGAACCACTGCTGGCCCTTCTGCTTGTTCCAGTCGTACTTCCCATCCTTGTCCAGAAAGCACTCGGCCCTCTGCCAGGGCGACCATATCCCGCTCGTATCGCCCTGCTCGGCGCTCCCCGCCCCGACGTTGAACCGCCACATCGAGAGACCGATTCCCCTAGGGTTTCCTTTGCTATCAACGTCCCTGCTGAAGAGCAGGTCCGCGATGGCATTGCGCTTCTCCAGCGGCCAGTTCTCACCGACGAACTGACACGTCCAGGCGTCCGACGCCCCAAAGCTGTGGATAACCTGCTTTTCATCATGGAGGGCGATAGTGACGACAGTGGGCGCGGCACGCAGGGGAACCATCATAATCATGCACACGATAGCGACCATAGAGGCAGTCAATGTCTTCTTCATATGAGGTATCCTCTTCATGATACTATACGCCGAAAGGTAAGCGGATGATAACAGAAAGACGCTCGTCTGATTGATAAACTGAAGGTCGAGGGCTGTAAGGTAATATGGTCAAGCGGCGACTGAGGCCTCTGTCAGGACGCAGTACTGGCGGACGTACAACAGCATGACCACGAGGGTACACATCCTCGCAGTCACGCCCGGATCATTACAGAAAACGCCGGCATCCACAGAACGGCCAGCAGTGTGTGACAGGATAGACTGATCCTGTCAAATTCATCAGCGCTGGTTAGGCTTGATTGTTGAAACCGGTCTTTGCAGCAGCCTTCTTCTCATTCTTCTCTTTGCGCTTCTCCTTGATGTCCTTCTTCGGCGCCTTTACTTCTTTCTTCGGTGATTTGTCGCCCATTTCAGTGAACCTCCATGGATAATGATGATTGAAGCAGACGGAACCCTGCTGACTTCCTGTCAGATACAAAGTATTATTCTACTTTTGTCGAGCAGACTCCTGCTAGAATAGAGAAGAAAGACGTGACCGATCGTTGTGGGGGCGACGGAAAGGTCGGGCAAGACGTGCGGTATGGATTTCAGAGGTTGTATCAGGCAACACAGAAGCACGATGACAAAGCTAAGCAGCAGCCTTACACTCAATAGCCTGAACTCCGGCGTCAATACGCGCTCGCAGGTGGTCCGGGCGGAAGGGTTTTACTACATAATCGTTCGCACCGGCCGCCAATGCTTTGAGAACATGCTGTTTGCTGACATTTCCCGTGAGAAGGATGATGTAGGTACAGTTTCCTTCCCGCCTCCGAATAGACTGACAGATGCCTAGACCGTCCACAAACGGCATATTCCAGTCGAGCAGAGCCAACTGCGGAGCATCGTCGCGGGCCATAGCGGTCAGTGCCTCAATACTCTTGTTGAACACCACAGGCTCGTGGCCCCAACTGGTCAGCAGGCTCTCTAGAAGATCAGTAAGCATGGAATCATCATCTACAACAAGGATTCTCAACTGTCGCCCTCCGTTTGGCTGTGAGCATGTCCAACGCCGCAAGGGTGGTCACCCCGGTGCGCACTATATCCAGCTCAAGTTCTATGCGGCCAAGTCCATTTCGTTATTCAAATAGTCCTTGAGACGCGCAAACTCCATATTAGCTTGTTCCATACATTGTGCAGCATCCAACAGGTTTTGGCACTGTGCAAGACGCTCTAGTTCCGTTGCTTCGGCTCGCAACGGCTCGGCGGAAAGCATGGCAGACGCGCCTTTTAGCCGATGCGCCAGTGATGCCAGAGCCTCCGCATTCCCTGCCGCGAGAGCGCTCTCCATCTCCAGCAGTTCGTCCGGCGTTCTCGTGCAGAACTTGTCCAGTAGTTTCATCGCCAGATCTCTACTGCCGCCGCACCTTTCCAGCAGGCCGTTGATATCAAGCGGAAGCCCGTCGTTCGCTCTCTTTACCGGTGTTTCTTCTGCGACTTGTGGTGTCGGTTCCTCGACAGGAACGACCTCCGTGTGCTCCGATGTATCCGAAACCCATTTATCCAACATCGCAAACAGAATGTCGGGCATTATGGGCTTGGAAAGATAGTCATCCATTCCGGCTGCAAGGCATGCCTCCCTATCCCCCTGAAGAGCATTGGCTGTAAGCGCTACTATCGGTACGTGCCGCAAGTCCTCCAACGACGCTTCCCGCTTACGGATCAATGCGGTGGCCTGAAAACCGTCAATACCAGGCATTTGGCAGTCCATTAGCACAAGGTCAAAATCCTCGCATTCCAGCGCTTGGACGGCCTGCTCCCCGTCAGAGGTGATCTTGCAAGTCACTCCTATCATGCTCAACATCTCTTCCATAACCATCTGGTTAATTTCATTGTCTTCGGCCAGCAGTACGCGCACACCCGAGTGGCGATTATTCACGACCGATGATGTTTCTGCAGCGTTTGGAGTTGCTGAGTTCGGCAAGGTGACGTCAAGTTCCATGATGGCATCAAACAGAACTGATTGGCGTATTGGCTTGTTGAGGCATTTGGATGCCCGCACATCCGGCGCCCCGTATTCGTCTTTTGTCAGGTCCGCCGAGGTAAGCAATATAAGCTGAATATTCGATATCTCCGGGATGGTTCTGATGATCCGTGCCAGTTCCAGACCATCCACCTGGGGCATTTGGTAATCCATTAGAATGAGGTCAAACGGATGATCTTCGTTCACCGCGCGCATGAGAGAGCCAACCGCTTCATCGGCGTTGCACGCTGTTTGGTTCTGAATGCCCCACGATGTCAGCATGTCGCTGATCACCTCTCGGTTGACCTGGTTGTCATCTACGATCAACACGCACATGTTGCCGCGCACACTCTTCATTTCCGTTCTGTACGTCGGCGCGGAACCGGCTACTGAACCAAGCCGCACGGTGAACAGGAACTCGCTTCCTTCCCCGGCATCGCTTTCAACCCAGATTTTGCCGCCCATCATCTCGACAAGGCTCTTCGATATGGCGAGTCCCAGTCCGGTTCCGCCATAGTTCCTTGTGGTGGATGCGTCAACCTGCGAGAACGATTTGAACAATCGGTTCTGTTGCTCCGGGCTGATGCCGATGCCGCTGTCCTTCACGCCGATTTTCACCACTACTTGCTCGGCATTGCTCGTTTCCATGGAGCAGCTAACCACTATCTCTCCATGCTCGGTGAACTTCATGGCGTTTCCTATCAGATTTGTCAGCACCTGCCTCAGCCGCACCTGATCCCCGCGCGCACTCAGTGGCACGTTGCCTGAAATCCTGCTGACAAGTTCCAACCCTTTTTCAGTGGCACGGTGGGAAAACGTCTCCAATAGCTCTTCGACTGTGGCGACCAGATCGAAGTCGGCGTTCTCCAACTCCATACGCCCCGACTCAATTTTGGAGAAATCAAGGATGTCACTTATGAGATTCAGCAGTATCTCGCCGGAGTTGGTGATGATATTGCAGTAGCGCCGCTGCCGTTCGTCGAGTTCAGTCCGAAGCAACAGCCCCGTGGTTCCTATCACGCCATTCAGCGGCGTGCGTATTTCATGACTCATATTGGCAAGAAATTGGCTCTTGGTTACGGTCGCCGCTTCAGCCATCTTCGCCATTTCGTTGGCCCTGGCAACAGCTTCGCGCAGGCTGCAATTCGCCTGTTCCGTCTCCTCCTCAGCACGAGCGCGCTCACGAGTCTCTTCTTCCAGCGCGGCCCTCTGCTGGAAAAACCTGTCAATCATAAGCGCTAGCTGTCCAAACTCGCTCGAATCAGTCTCAATACCGGATAACAGACCCGATGACTCGGTCTCCATCGCTTTGGAAATCAGTCCTAGAGGGCGTACTACGTATTTCGATAGCCCCAGGTAGAGAACCACCGTCAGTAACACCGCGAAGAGGCCAAGCAGAATAATGGTCTTCTGAATTGCGGCATTTCGCACGTTGCCCTCACGAAATGGTTGGGTAATGCGCAGGACTTGGAGCGCGCGTCCGTCCGAATCATATAGCAATTTCCGAAACACGATCTCAGTGCGCGATTTCTCTCCAGCCATTCTCTGTACGCCTAACGAGATTGGCTGCAAGGTCGCCTTTCCATCAAGCAACGATCCTAATCCGTCAACGTAGCCCGAATCCCATATCCTGAAAACCAGAAAATAGCCATATGGTGGCCCGGTGTGCTTCACGTCCGCACTTGGTACGATAGTCGCACCGTTGACCTCAACCAGACCGCTTGGGGTCTGCATGAAGAAATGGCAAAAAGAACCTGATGAGAAGTAACTCTCTATCTGTTTTGGCCGAACGGAGAGATCTCGCCGACTAGACTCATCAATCGAACCCATGGATTGCAATACGGAGATACCTTTTCGGTCGTATACCGCGATTGCATCTGCGCCGAATGTATCCATTGAAGATATCACATTGTCTTCAGCCCACTTCAGGTTCCGTGTTTTGACAAATGTTACAAAATCGTCCCAGTAGGAAGCGTCCGTTGTCCAGTTCCTCAGTTTCTCGCCGCGCAGTTCCACTAGCCGATCTGCAATTCGACTAGTGTCCTCGCTTGCCTGACTGTACAACACCATCGAGCGTCGGTGTTCCTGCAACTGCCAACCGACGATTCCCACAACGAACAGCGCAACCACTGCGCATATCAACAGCATGATTCGTTTTCTAACGACGCCCAATCTGTGTCTCCATTTCCGCAGCAGACCAAATGAAAAGCTTAGCGCGGATTATGCATGTACCGCATAATCCGCGGCCTTCTGAGCATTATTCATGTTCTTCATGAATAATGCGGGTTAGGGATCCAAGCGCCCGCACGGCTCAAGTCCGCGCGCAGTTTACACACTGGTATTATCGGTTGCGATGTCTATTCTAATTAGTAGGTTCGCCGCTTGACATGCGGATATGTCAGCCGTATACTGTGGTCATACATACGACGTTGATCCAGTATCATCAGGACGGGCGTAAGGAGGGCAAGATGGGCCTCAGACAAAAGACCTCAGGCATCTGGGGATTGTTGTTGGCTGTTTCCCTCTTACTGGGATTGGCAGGGACGTTGGCCGCCCAGATGAGCAGGCCACCCACCACCCGGCCGCCTACTACCAACCCCGGCACGCAAACGCAAAAGGGGCCGGGAGTTCAGATTGACGTCGGCAACATCCTGCAGAAGATTCTCAAGCCCAAAGACAAACCCCAGCAGCCTCGTCCGCAGACGCTGCTCATCGGCGAGTTCACGCTTACCGTGGAAGACTACTCCAATCAAGGTGTGTCGAACGTAGCGAACAACGAGATTGTCGGCGCGTCCGGTACTGCATGGCTCACCTTCAACTGCGCGCAGAGCCTGATGATTAACCCGGAACTGGTCCTGGCTCACACATTCGAGGTGGTTGATATAGTCTCCGATCCGACCACCCAGATCAGCCAGAAGGAAGCCATTGGTATTCGCCGCGATGTCAAGATCGGCGATCACGTAGAACTGAAGGAGGATGCAGTGAAGGCCAGGGTTCCGAACACCGCAAAGGTTCGGGGGCCGGCTGACATTGAACTGAAACCGAAGAACGGGAAAGGCGATGTGTTGGTCCATTTTGACAATGCGACCATAGTACCCGCGACCGGTTGGCCCGAGGTCGGGAGGATAACGGTTGGCAGCGCGGCCTATCCGACTGATCACCCCACGCCGAAGATCATCAAGCTCTCTGTAGACGGCTTCACTGCGCTCATAGACATTCTCACACTAACACCCAAGGATGCGACCGCAAACATCAACCTACAGCTTCCCGCGAATGTCGGTTCGGCTACAAGTTGTACACCCGCGACGCTTCCTCTGGGTACTACTCACATCAAGCCGAACTGCGAGTTCTACGTTGAGAAACCAGGCGATGCTTTCGGCCCGTGGATAATAGGCGACACCGGGCTGATCGCCTCAGGGGTTGGCTACACAGCGGACTTCAATTCAACGCAGAGCGTGCCTCCGCATTCGGCTGACTGGACCGGAGTCACGCTGAACAGCGGAACGGCTTCCGGCTCCACGACCATCCCAAAGCAGAGCAACACCGGCTACCTAGCCGCGGACTACGCCTTCACGGACGCGATTGTCGTGAAGAGCGGTTTCAGAGCATCGTTGACAGCCGGCCCTGTAGATTTCACAACCATAGACCCCATAGACTACAAGATCACCGCACACAGCGCGCAGCTTGGCGTAGGCGAAAGCAAGATCATGTCTGGAATGCTGGGGACGGGCGAAATCCGGGTTCCGCTGATCGCCGTCTGCAAGGGACTCGATCCGAATAAGCAGGTCGGAGCGTCATTCACCGGACTGACCGTTCAACCTGACATGGACCTGTCCGGCGAAATTGCTTTCTCAACAGGCACGCGTATCTCATGGGGCGAGCTGACGCACACAGGAGATACGACTATCTCCTGGGGGATGGGGGTTGCCACAGGATTCCTGTACTTGCCCGCCGGACCGAAGCCAACATTCAGTCCAGACAACGGCAGCAATTTCATAGACTTCGCCGTGAACAGCACTACCGCTATTGCGGATATGGAATCGCGAGGCATGTCCGGCATCTTGACGGGAGGAAAAGATATCGCGATCTATTCGCCGGATCGCCCAGGCGGCACCGCAAACCCGATAACGATGAACTTCGTAAACGGCTGGCTGCGAATAGGTCACAGGGGAGTGGACGGCGAACTCCTACCGATGGACACCAATCAGGGTACTGTGAGTACGCCCATCGGCAACGATCCCGCGGACAAGCGTGAGGGCTACGTCGGCAACCAGCCCTTCGACTCTTCCATTCGTCCCGGCGAGAAGCGAACCTCGGATTTCAAGTTCTGTACAAGCGCAGTGTATGATTCCAGGATTGACGGATTCATCAAGATGGCGGAACCGGCGAATATCCCTGAGCTAGCTTTTGCCGACATGAAGGCAAGCTCCACGGCTAATCTGCTCGGCGGCAATGTGTCGCTCCCGACCGGCGGGGTGAAGCTGGACTACTGGAAGCTCGATCTGGTTCCGACAGGCGATCCCGCGCAGGCAGGCGTGGTGAGCGCACGAACAGGACGACTCATATTCACTGCTGCAGGTATTAGTGAGCCGGTGCATTTCGCGGAGCCGTTCAGGCTGACCTGGGGCGAGATGCTGGCGGACGGTAATCTGGGCGAGTTGTTCTTCGACTACAATCCCTACGGACAGCGATTCGATGGCATTAAGTACTCACCGCACAACATCATGCTCTCCAAGTACGTGAGCGGCGTGACAGACGGCTATCTCGCCACAAACGGATCAGTGCATATCAACTACTTCGGCAGCGCATTCGCTAACATCCATGATGCGCGGAACGACGGCGCGCCAGCCGCTCCGTACAAGGGAAGAAATGTGACCGTGCCCAAGACCGACGAACCCGGGTGGGATCCCACCGATCTGCACTTGCACGGAGTCTGGGATGACTCAACCGCCAAGCGGCTGGCCGAGATGGATTTCCCTGACGCAAAGATGGGCTACAACGAGAAGGCTCAAAACGGCTTCCTCGGCACAGGAACGACCGGTGTGACATTCCTTGGTTCCAATCCGCTGGACGCGACCATCGAGATACACCAAGACGCCACGGATGTCTGCATGTCCTCAACAACCACTCACGATCTGGACCTCGGGCTGTTCGCGGCTCTTGGCGGAATCAGCCAGGTCTATGGATGTATACGCATTGAAGGCCCTACGCTGGAGCGCATGTCGCTGGGCGGATACCTTGAGCAATCCGTGAGCGCCGGGACCGGCATCGTCGAGCCGAAAGCCGGATATGTTGTGGAAGTCCTGACCACCACCACGCCCAGTTCCTTTACCTTCTACGCCTACGGAGACATGATGATGTCCGTAGCCGCTTCCGCAGTGGACATCTCCGGTTCCGTCTTCCTGAAGCATGATTTCGCGAAAATGTCGGCGGAAGGTAATGTCAATGCCAAGATTGACTGCAACTCTGTTCTTGCCGGACTGGAAGGAAAGGGGCAGATCACCTGGTACGTTGACCCCTCAATCCAGTATCTGCAGGGCAGAGTCGCCATTGCCGTCGGTACGTGGATAGGCGGCGCGGGAATGGAAGGCGGCCTGTTCGTGGGGCACAACGTTCCGAAAGCCAAGGTGTGGGTACTCCAGACCGCGAACGGCGCTTACGGCGTTTCCCAGGCCCAGCTTCCAGACCAGTTGACCGGCGTTTACGGGTACGGCAAAGTTGGTTTCGGCTGCGGCAACTGGCTCTTCAGCGGAGGTGTGGAGCTGTACGCCGGCATGGGCGCGTTCACGGCGGCGCCCCCTGGACTCAAATCAGTGTGGGAAGACACCGGCATCGGGCTGCCCTACATAGTGGGAGCCGGGGGAATAGGCGTACACGGGGAGATTCTGGGCGGGATAGTATCCGCTTCCGGCTCGGCGAACCTCGTGTTGAGCGGACCTTATCCACTGCAGTACGAAGGAACTCTGACTCTCGAAGGCTGCGTCATGTGGGTGTTCTGCGGGTCGGTCAGCATGACCACCGGGTTGAACTCGGACGGGTTCTACTTGTTCTAGCGCGGATTATGCATATCCCGCACAATCCGCGACCTTCTGAACATTATTCATGCTCTTCATGAATAATGCGGGCTGATCGCCCGACGTTCGGAGGAAAAGGAGCATATCGCAATGGCAACTAAAATACGATTCATCAAGTCGGCTGCCTGCATCTCGGCGCTCCTGTGCCTTCTGTCGCCCACGTTTTCGGCTGTGAAATCCACGGTTTCCAGCGGCAAGACACAGACGGACACGACAAAAGTTGGCGGATCTCTAACGCAGACCGCTCTCCATGCTACCTCTGCGGGCGTAGACTCGTCGAGTAAAACCTACATCGTACTCTACTGGGCGAAACAGAACGGCGTCGTGGGGTACAACATCTACCGCAGGGACGAATCGGCAGCGGCTTACCCGTCCACTCCTCTGAACGGATCGAAACCCATCGCCACGGTCAAGACGTGCGCGGAGTTGCAGGCCATAATCCCGGACGGCTCACTTGAATGGGACATTCTCACCAATGCCTTCATGACTCAGCCTCCTGCAAAGCAATCAGACAAACCGGGCGCCCTGCAGATGGGTGCGAACAGCATCCCCGATATGACGCTCGGTCAGCAGAAGGGTTCGGTGGGTAACCAGGCCAAGAACGCGGTGAAGCCTAAGGTTGTGATCTCCCCGTCTACTACCGCGCAGACCGCCAAACCCGGCATGATCTATCTGGTTCAAGACCCATGTACCGCACTGAAGGTGGGACTCTCACCTGCGCAGGAAGCCCGGTTCGATTTGATGGCCAATACTAACCTGAAAATCCGTCTGGCGCGCGGTCTTGCATTCCTGGATAAGTCCGTGGTTGTGGACGCAGAGTACCGCTACGAACTGCGAGGCGTAAAGGCCGACGGCACAGAGGTTTCCATCGCCAAAGACTTGTACGTGCAGGCCGGGCATTTCACACTGCCGGACCCGCCGACGGGCATAACCGCCACGGCCGGCGATGCACGCGTGCTGGTGCTGTGGAACCGCAATACCGAGGCGTCAACTTACGTGGTGGGCAGGTCAGGCAGCAAGTCATCGGGGTTCTATCAAGTTCATACCGAGCCTGTCATGTTCGATGTCGCAACCGATCTGGACGGCAAACCGATCAACCCTGCGCGCCCAGGTTTTGTGGACTACCAGCGCTGGACGAACGACGGGCTTCCGGCGGATCACAGCGTGCTGATGCTGAACGGCGCCGAGCTAAACGTCTCTGGTCCGAAGAACGGCCTGCAGCAGTGGTACTCGGTGGCATCCGTTGACATCCTGGGCAGGCGCGGCGAGTGGAATACCGATTCGGCGAGCGCTACGCCCCAGGATAAGACTGCACCGCGCTCACCTGATGATCTGGCGGTCAACCCGGTAAAGAAGCCTGACGGTCTGATCGTTTCGTGGAGAAAGGTAACTCTCGATTTGGACGGCCATCAGGAACAGGGCAACGCGCAGACGTACAGCATCTACCGGTCTGACAAGCTGGCCGACCTGGAAAACGTAGGCGCGCTCACCCCGTCCTCCAGCCTGTGCGTGAAAACCATAACCGCCGACCCGACCGATCCCGCCACGATGACCCTATCGTGGAAGGATACCGACCCGAAACTGGTTCCCGCTTACGGCGAGAAGGACTTCTTTTACAGAGTGAAGTGCGCCGATGCGAACGGCAACTACGGCTCACCTTCCGCGGCAGTGTCCGGCAGAGCGCCTGACACAACACCGCCGGTCCCGACGAAGATCATCTCAGCCGAGGGTCATGCGGAATTCATCAGGGTGATGTGGGAACCGAACCCGGACCCGGATGTGGCCGGGTATCAGTTGTACGTGGGCGTCTGCGATAAGGGCAAGCCGTACAAACCGAAGCATGATTCCCAAAGCGGCGCATCAGAGCAGCGAACCCCGTGTGACTTCGCGCTGGTCGGGGAGATCACGCTGGCCGAGGCGAAGAAACGCAAGGCTGAAGCAGGCATGATGTACTTCGATGACTTCACGCGGCCCGCCGGATCGCCGATCTGCTATGCGTACTGGGTGCGGGCGTTCGACAATGCCCGCAACGTCTACTCAGGCAAAGGAACTGACGGCTGCCCGGAAAGCGGCGAATACATATGCCAGCGCCTTTACGAAGAGATAGCGCCGCCCTTCCCGGTGATATCCGGTCTCACGGCAAGAAACAACGAAGTGGTGGTGGAGTGGCTCTCGTCTCCGATCCAGGATTTGAGGGCATTCCACATCTACCGAGGAGAGAGAGAAGACAGCGCGCCGGTCTTCATAGGTTGCGTGCTGAACGATGGCACGGTACAATCCGAGAAGTGGAAAGGCATGAAGCCAAAATGCGAAGACATCCCCGCGGAACCGAACCCGACTGCGGTAAAAGGCGTTTTCGAGGACAAGACAGTCAAGCCAAACGCCGTGTACTTCTACAGGGTTGCCGCAGTGGACTGGCTGGGGAACGAGAGCGAATCCAAGAATCTGCTGAAGATTCCGGCGTCAAGCACGTTTACCTACAGCAAAGACCTTCCGAACACCCCTGTTGTCCTTCCGCTCTCGGGGGTTCCTACTGCGGGATGTGATTTCACGGTGCGCTGGACGCCCACTTACGATACCGCGAAGGTAGCCGGATTCCTGGTCTTTCGCGGTATGGCGGAAACCGGGCCATTCAGACAGGTCAGCCCGATTGTCACGAAGAACGAATTTATAGATACCACGGTGATAAGAGGTTCGGCTTACTGGTACCGAGTCCAGTCCATTGACAAGCTGGGCAAGCTCTCCAAGCCGTCGCCGGCGGTACAGTACAAGTATTGACTGTCTGCCTGCACAAAAGGTGGTGGAACATGAGAAGGCACATCATAATAGCGCTCATCTTACTCTGCGCCTGCAGCGGAATTACACACGCGCGTGATTTCGACCCGACTGTGGACGGGTGGCGGTTCGAGAACTGGGGCGAGACGGGCGCCGCGTGTATCGGCTCGTGCGATTTTTCCTGGGACATCTACAGGAAGGCTTACCTCGGCGTCAATCCGACTCAGGACTGCGTGGAAGCCCCGCTGGACTGCGCGTTCTATGAGATTTTCAAGAAGTGCGCAGAGAAGGGCAACTGCGGCGGAATGTCGCTGCTCTCACTCGCGCTGTTCAAGTACGGTGGATACATGGGATTCTGCTCCCCTGCCATGTTCTACTCAGGAACCGACCGGCCCGACCGTGACGACCTCCATCAAGCTATAAACATCCTCCAGGCCCGGCAGTTCAGCGCCTCCGGTATCGAGAACCTTATAGACACATTTGACGCCAATGAGGTGAACGACGCGGTTGTGGCTTTCAACAAGGCAAGGGATGGGATCGCCAGCGGAGACTACTGTGTGCTTTCAATCGCGAACAGCGCAATGGGCGATGTAGCGCACACCGTTATCCCCTACAAAGTCTGGCAATCAACCATGGGAGATTATCCCAAGATAATGTATATCTGGGACTCCGTTGTCTCGCCGGATGACCATCCCGAGCACTACCAGAACGATGACAACGCTTTGGTTATCAACAGCCCAACCGACTGGAAATACGTTCAGAGTCCCACGCGGACGTATTCCGGATCGGGTGGGAGCGGCGCCTGGTGCTTTGCTGTCCCAATGTCCGTCGTCCTGCCTAAGTCGCGCCAGCCCATGGCGTTGGACATGGTGTTCGACGCGCTGATGACAGTGTTCGTTTCGGGTCCAGGAGCCGCAGCATCTCAGGTTTCGGACGATGAAGGTCACGAGTTGTACAAGACTGATGCGGACACACACCTCCTCCGCAGCGACTTCGAGACAGATCCCGCAAAACGACTGAAGGGTGTGGTGCGGTGGCCGTGGTACGGCGCAGCCGCCCGACCGACGCTTAAGCCCCCCGCAAAGGTTGTCACTCCCAAGCAGGTGCGAACCATAGCCCCCACGCAGTCCACGGACGAGACGCCAGGTGAACTCTACTTCATTCGACGGACTGCGGGCAACACCGCGCCGCTGAATTTGGCGATCAACGGATCACAGTACAAGGCGGTGATAGGTGTGAACCGCAACCTGATCCAGATAGAGGGCAATTCGACTGAAAGAGCAAAGGACGTGATAAAGGTTTCCGGCCTGGCAGGAGGCGGTCAGTCCATGGAGATAAGCTCACTCGCCGCCGGTCGGGTACTCAATATCCGACAGATCCGCGAAGAGACGAACGGCGGAGACTGGCGCAGTATAGAGATTAAGAACCTGAAGACCGCCCGAGGAATACCCGTTGCGATTGACGTGATGGAAAATATGGAAACGATCGTCGTCTCAAGTCGTGACCAAGCGGTGAACTTCGACGCGAATATCCAGCAGCGGGTGAAGGGTCAGCTCACTACCAAGAGCATCCAGCGCATGACAACGGCCCCAGGACAGTCGCTTGAGGTCGCGCCGACCGGTTTCAGGACGCTGGAGAAATCCGAGGTCCGCCTGCTTGACTTGAAGAGATCACGCCCGACTGCCGCCAAAAACGAAACAATCGTTAAGTAGCGTGCGGAGATACCGCCCCGTTAACGATCCTTAGGGACACAGGTTGTTTCGCCAGCGTGTCACAGACAGTGAGGAACTGGTCCGCGATGATCTTCTCATCGAACTCCTGTAGGCATATGTTTCTTCCGGCATCGCCGTACTGCTGACGGAGATCGGGCGAACTGAGTAAGCGGGAGATGGCATCGGTCAAAGCCGTGGCGCTGTGGACAGGTATGAGCAGTCCGTTGACCTCATGTCTCACCACTTCCCTGCAGCCCGCGATATCAGTCGCTATTACGGGTCTACCTGCCGCCCCGGCCTCGATGAGAATCTTAGGCAGCCCTTCAGGGTACGATGTTGGCAGCACCACCATGCTCGATCCTGCAAGCACGTTAGGCATGTCGGAGCGATGGCCCCACCATTCTATGCAGCCTTCATCCACCCACTCGCGGAGCTTCTTCTCCGGTACTGACGATGGATTGCCCTTGTCCGGTTTTCCGACAAGAACAAAACGCGCGTCGGGATAATCCTCTTTGAGTTGTCTGGCCGACTCAATGAACTCGCCAACGCCCTTGTCCCAGAGCAATCTCGCGGCCAACACCACAGTCGGCGCGGTGCAATACTCATCAATCTGCGCAAACTGCGAGCAATCCACCCCGGACCCTCTGATGATATCGGTGTTCTCTTCTTTGACTATCCCTTTTCTGACGAAGACATCCCTGTCGTCGGGGTTCTGAAATACGGTACACCGCCTCTGATAAAGCGCCATGCGGAGCAGCCAGCAGACCAAGGGGCGTATCAGGTGCGCACCCA
>JANYKG010000186.1 GCA_025358205.1 Armatimonadota bacterium | reverse complement strand
CCCAGGAACGGCAGATCGGCGGTGATGCGAAAGTTGTAACCGCGTCCGTAAGTGGTCATCTTCTCCACCACCTTCTCATCGGCACGGGTGGCTAGTTCGATGCTGATCGGATTGGGGGGTGATCCGTCGCGATTCTGGTAGTAGAGCGTGTTGGTCCCGTGCGCCTTGCCCCAGCCCGGCCCTGCGCCTGCGTTGGAGTGCAGCGAGATGAAGATGTCCGCAGGCCAGGCCATTGCCGCCGTGGTCGCTTCAGACATCGTACCGCCGTCCGAGTTCTGCACCTCGAAGCCGCGCGCCGTGAGCTTGGCCGCCAGCAGTTGCGCCACTATCTTCATGGCTGCAGCTTCGTTGTATGTCTCATCCGGGCTGGTATTGTGAATTTGATCGCTGGGATTAAGGTATATCTTCACCGCCCCAGCCGGACTCGCTGTCGCCATTATCAACACCCCCAGAACGAGCGCACCGGCCCGCAATATGGAAAAAGGATTCATGTATGACTTCAACTTGCACACTCCTATGCTTCACCGAAAGGTATGATAGTGAATACTGCACACGAAGGCAAAATTCCTGTTACCCCATGTGACCGTTCTGTTGACTTGACTCTTCTGATGGTGTAGACTTCCGGTATCACCATACCCGAAAGTCCTTATGTCACGCAAGAACAGAAAGAATCAGGCCGATACGCAGACGCCGAAAGCGACAAACCCGTCATTTTTTCAGATCCACGAACGGCGAGTGATACTGATTCTCTGCATTCTGGCCGGGTTCAGGGTGCTCATCTTCAGCGCGGCGTTCCCATTCTTCAACAATGTGGACGAAGAGGCACATCTGGACCTGATCTGCAAGTATTCCGTCGGCCATGTTCCCACGCGCGTTGAGAATTTCTCCCACGAAACAGCCAGTCTTATCTGCTGGAATTTCACTCCGGAGTACCTGCATTCCGAATTGTCACGCAGCCAACTGCCATTGTGGACGGAGTCAGAATATGAGTCAGGACAATATCTTCGGCAAGAAATGCCAAACACGGAGCACATGACAAACCATGAGTCCACCCAGCCGCCGGTCTACTACATGGTGGCGGGCGCATGGCTGAGGCTGGGCCAACTGCTGCACATATCCAACGGCCATCTTCTCTACTGGCTGAGGCTGATTGACGTGCCGATCTATGCAGCGCTGGTATGGCTCTCCTGGCTGTTCGCTCGGCGATTTTATGGGCAGAACGACTTCATCCGGTTCGGCGCACCGATGCTGCTGGTTGTTTTTCCGCAAGATGTGTTCTACTCACTGAACAATGATGTGCTGACCCCCCTGCTCTTCGGCGCAGGAATCTACGGGCTGCTATCCATACACGCGGATGAAACCAGAACACCTGGCTTCCACGTACTGACCGGGCTGGCGGTCGCTGCGGCATTCCTCACCAAATTCACGAATCTGCCCCTGCTGCTGATTCTGGCGGCGGCGCTAATCATTCGAGTCAGAAAGGTCGTCCGGGCTGGGCAAGCGCGCCGGGAGATGCCCAAACTCGCGCTGCTTTCCGCATCGGCGCTCGTGCCGGTGGCGCTGTGGCTGATACGGAACAAGATAGCGCTGGGCGACGTAACGGGGACGAAAACCAAGATCGAGTACCTGGGCTGGACTCATAACAGCCTGAACGCCATCCTGCATCACCCCATCTTCACACCCGGCGGTGCGGCCTATTTCTGGAGCGGGCTGATGAAGACCTTCTGGCGCGGGGAGTTCGTGTGGTTCGGCAAGATCGTCGCGTCACCAGGCGCGGATTGGATGTACGTGATCTCCACAACGCTCTTCATCGCGGCGTCGGTCTTTGCCATGCGGAAAGCGAAAGGTGATGAACGATTCGCTTCCGTGATGGGACTCGCCGTATTCGGGACATCCGTGCTGTTCATGGGCGCGCTGTCAACACTCTACGACTACGGCGAATGCTTCTACCCTTCTCGCGCGCATCCGTACCTTACTTCCGGACGCCTTATCTCAGGCACGATGATTCCGTTCGCGGTATTGTATCTGGTCGGCCTGGATTATCTGATGGAGAAAGTGGGTTTGCGCGGCAAACGGTGGTGGGCGCTGGGCATCATCATGGCGGCGATTCTGATATCAGAGTCGGTCATCTCCGTCCCGGCTTTCCAAAGCCTCTACAACCTGTATCACATGCCGCTGTGACGCGTAGGATGAAGACCTGCGGCTACCCGATTTCGAGGGCCTAAAAAGAAAATGCCCCACTGGCTTGATGCCAACAGGGCAATTTAGAGGTTCACCGCAGGAATGTCTTGCGAACGTCCCCGCAGAAAGGGAAGGAAGAAAAAGGTTTTTGCAATCTGTCCTACATATGATACGACTCTCGCACTGGTATTGTTCCCAGAACATGGGGAAAAATAACAAAATATTCGCGAAGTCGGCGTTGGGGGAATGGGGCGTTGGGGGAATGGGGACAGACACAATTTACTGTCTATCATGGTCTTCCGCCGAAAAAGTGGACACCAAGTGTATAATAGATGGAGAGGTGTTCAAGAATGGCAAAGCGATACACGGAAGAGTTTCGGGAAGAGGCAGTGCGGCTTGCATTGGAGAGCAAGCTGAGTCGAGTACAGGTTGCTCGTGATCTTGGCGTGAACGTCTGGACGCTGCGTGATTGGGTGAGCAGACACAATCAGAAAGGTGAAGAGAGCAGGCCGCCGAGGGTGGAGACACTTGAAGAAGAGAACAGGCGGCTCAAGCGGGAGAACGACCGCCTGAAGATGGAGCGAGACATACTAAAAAAAGCGGCGGCGTACTTCGCGAAAGAGCAGTTCTGAGGTACGCCTTCATCGCTGCTCACAAGGACGAGTTCCCGATCGCGGCAATGTGCAGGGCGCTCGATGTTAGAAGGAGCGGATACTACGCGTGGCGGAATCGGCCTGAAAGCGAACGAAGCAGAGAGAACCGCAGGATACTGGGACAGATTGAGGTTGAATATGCGAAGGGGAAGAAGGTCTACGGCAGTCCGAGGATACATGATGCGCTAAGAGCACAGGGAGAGACCTGTGGACGAAAACTGGTCGAGCGGTTGATGGCGGAGAACGGCATCAGAGCGATACAATCAAAGAAGTTCGTGGTAACGACGGACTCCGAGCATGAGCAACCGGTAGCCGAGAATGTGCTGAATCGGCAGTTTGAAGTGGATGAGCCGAACAAAGTATGGTTGACAGACATCACGTACATTCCAACGGCTGAGGGGTGGCTGTATCTGTCCGGTGTGATGGATCTGTGCACGAGAGCAGTAGTGGGCTGGAGCATGGGAGAGAGTCTTGCGAGTTCGCTGACGACGGACGCGCTGAAGATGGCGTACCAGAGCCGGGAACCTGGGAAAGGACTGCTGCATCATTCTGATCGTGGCAGCCAGTACGCAAGTGAGGAGTACCGGAAGCTACTGACGGACTACGGCATGGAGCAGAGCATGAGCAGGAAAGGGAACTGCTGGGACAATGCGCCGATGGAGAGCTTCTTCTCGACGCTGAAGAAGGAGCGCGTGCATCATCGGCGGTACCGGACCAGGCAAGAGGCCAGGCGAGACATCTTCGAGTACATCGAAGTGTTCTACAACAGACAGAGGCGTCATTCGAGCCTGGGGTCAATGAGTCCGGCAGACTTTGAGAAGCAGTGGATTCAGCAGCGTCAAGCTGCATAGCTAGGGTGTCCACAAAATCGGGGGAGGATCA
>JANYKG010000158.1 GCA_025358205.1 Armatimonadota bacterium | reverse complement strand
CCGTGTACTGCCCCGGCGCTACGTCAATGAACCCATATGTGCCCGTGGCGTCGGTGAGTGTCGTCTGCGTTGCGGCGCTGGGATACGGACCGGTCAGAGTTACTGACGCCTTGTACACCCAGTTTCCATATAGAGCGTCGTTCGGTTTGGCGGCATCCGTTACGTTGCCGAAGATGATACCGACCGTCGGCGCGCTCTTCCAAGGCATGTCCGGTACGCTGACCTTTGATGGGAAAACGCTGGCTTTGATCGCGGCGTAGAACTGCTCCTTGGTCTTGCTTTCGTTGTTTGTGCTCCAGTAGTCGTAGGTACACATGCCTTGCGCGCCTGCATTCCGCGCATAGTTCAACTGGATGATGCTGTTGGCCAGGGAGTTCATGTATGAACCCTGGATCGGGTAGGTGTGGCGGCCAAATGTGTTGGCGACGCAGAAATCAACCCAGCCGCGATAATCAGTTGCCTCTGACGAGGTGGCCTCGCGCTTGTAGTCCATAGGCACAGTGGCGTCAATAATGTGATTCTGCGACCACTTTCGGAAATCCTGAAAGACGCTTGCATACGCGCTGGACGACGTGTAGTTGCCGACGGCGCCCCAGGTGATGCCGCATACCGTCATCTTTATGCTGGGGTTGATGGCCATTGCATTCATGTAGCACTTTTTTATCAGATCCGTGACAGCCTGTCTGCGGTAGTCGCACCACAGGCTCCATCCGGTTCCCGTGCTTGAAGTTGGCGGATAGTAGCCGTAGTCACGCTTGAAGCGCTCTCTGGTGATGTCGTTATAGCCCCAGGTATCGCCGGGATAACGCACATAGTCGAAGCTGATACCGTCCACGTCGTACTTGGACGCGATGTCCACAACAATCTTGCAGAGATAGTCTTGCACTCCCGGGACGCCTGGGTCCAGATTGTAGTAGCTGCCGTCCAGCAGAGCGCCGGTAGCGCTTTTCATCAGCCAGTCCGTTTTGTGTTGGGAGTAGATGGACGGTGCGTTTGTCTCGGCGCTGTTGGCTATGCGATAGGTGACCATCCACGCGTGGACTTCCATATTCTTGGCATGAGCCTTGGTTATCATATCCGCTAGCGGGTCGAAGGTCTGCGGCGTAATAGCAGACATCTTATTTTCGTAAGATGAGTCATAGGCAGCGTCGCCGTTCCTTCTGGCCTCGAATACCAGGGCATTGAAATTGTTGGCATACAACTGATCAATGACTGAGCTGACTTCCGTCGGAGTGTGGTAACCTTCGCCCCAACTGTCCATCCATGCTGCGCGGAACTCGCCGGTCTGCGTGTTGGATGTGGTGAAGGTAAAGTCACCTGATGTAGCAGCGTTTGCCGAGCCGTCCTCGGATTTCACCCGATAGTGGTAGGTTGTGCCATGCGTGAGTCCAGAGATATTAACCATATGGCCCGTTACCAGAGTCGTGTCTTTAGTTGTCTGGCTGCCGTATGAGGTCGTCAGGCCGTACTGCACCTGCGATGTGGCTCCCTCATCTGTGGTCCAACTGATGTTTGCGGTATCATAGTCAGGTGTGGCTGTTACTGATGTTATGGTGGGCGGGGTGGTGTCAGGCGCGCCGCTACTGGCGGAATAGAACCGAATACCGTCCGCCATCACCACCTTGGTGGTTTCCGAACCGGTGTTAGTTATCTGTACGTAGCTGCCGGAGCCGGCGTTCATGGTATATGTGCCCAGCAGGTTCCACTTGCCGCCGTTCGCCGTTTGGTTCAGATAGACTGTGCTATTACCGCCTGCATGGTGGATGATGTACTGCGCCTGAGTGGGCCTGTTAGCGCCTTGCGGATACCATGCGTACACAGCCCAGTCGTTCGATGTGAACGGGATGTTGGGCGTGTAGGTGGCCGTGGCGCCTCCGCCAGTGGCTACTGCAATCCATTTGTAATCTGTTAGATATTTGTCAGTAGATGCTGTTCCCACCGTCCATGTGCCAACGAACGTCGCGCTGGGATTATCAAGTAAGATCTCCGTCGCGCCGAAAGCCGCAGGAGCGATGAACGCCGCCGCAAGAACAACCATCATAATTAACACTGCTAGTTTCATCTGTTTCCTCTCATCCACGCATACATCCATGACTCGGTGCATACTATTTATCTTCCGCATAATGCAGAAGGTTCTGAGCATTATTCACGTTTCGCGCGAGTAATGCGGCCTAATATACCGTCATATCGGCCTGTTTGCGGACTCTGATCCGCTGGTACAGCAGTCCGCCGATCTTCTCACATGTGCTGATACCTGTGACCTTCGCATATCCGGTTGACGGAATGCTCAACCCTGTCGCAAGAACCTTCACACCGAGATGC
Source organism: Armatimonadota bacterium (assembly GCA_025358205.1). Taxonomy (GTDB): domain Bacteria; phylum Armatimonadota; class UBA5829; order DTJY01; family DTJY01; genus JANYKG01. The sequence continues at coordinate 2,734 of JANYKG010000158.1, read as the reverse complement.
CCTGATCCATCATTCACAGCCGAGCCATCGTCAATGTAGAAGTAATCCGTACCTTTGTAAGTGACATTGCCGAATCCCGTAACCAGCAACCCCGTGGTCTGTGGAAACCTGTTCAGGTCTCTGGCCGTGGAACCCAAAGGGCGCAGGGCTGTGCCGGACGACCTGCCCTGCAAAGTCGCGTTGATAAGCGCCCTCTGATCGCCGATGGTGGTAATCTTGCCAATCAGGTTGACGCTGTCGCCTTCGGAGAGCGCAGGAGCCTCTCCATCGAAGCATACCTGCAAACCGCTTGATCGGTCCGTGGCCTCAATGTACGAGCAGTCTGCGAACGATCCGGTAGGCGTGGTAACCACATTGCCGTTTAGTCCGATGGTGACGTTCATCAGCGCGGGGTCGTTCGCTTGTGAGAGCGTTTTGTAGCTTCCAGGCGCCAGAGGAGCGGCGAGAAGCACGTTCAGTCTCTTTGCCAATCCGGCAGTGACAGAAGCGGTGATGCCCGTGATTGGTGAGAAGCCGGTCTTGCTGAAGGATACCGTGTACTGCCCCGGCGCTACGTCAATGAACCCATATGTGCCCGTGGCGTCGGTGAGTGTCGTCTGCGTTGCGGCGCTGGGATACGGACCGGTCAGAGTTACTGACGCCTTGTACACCCAGTCCTGGTAGATCGCATCGTTAGGATGTGCCGCGTCCGTCACGTTGCCGAAGACAAAACCGGTAGTAGGGTTGGTCTTCCACGGCATCTCTGGAATTGGCGCCGGATCGGGGAACATCTGCGCGCGGATTGTGTTATAGAATGTGGCGCTGGAGTCTCCGCCGACGTTTGTAGCGTGATAGGCGTAAGTGCATAGTCCCTTGAGTCCCTCAGACCTGGCCTGGGCAAGCTGGGTCATGCTGTCAGCGGTGTAGTTCAGGTAGACTCCGGGTCCGCAGATGGAGAATCTTCCAGTAGTGTCCTGCATCGTCTTCAGAAATCGGTTCCACGGCCGAAAGTCAGATGCCTGATACGAGTCATACTCCCGTTTGTAGTTCATCAGCCGGTTGGAGTCTATGATGTGCTGTTCCATCCAGCTTTTAGCGTTCTGAAACACTGAGGAGTATTGCGATGTGTGCGTGTAGTCTGTGTTGGGATCAGAGCCTTCCCATCCGACTGTGTCCACGCACATTTTGATTTGTGGTTTCCGCCACATCACCTCTAGGTAGGTCTTCTTGACCAGGTCGGTCACCTGCTGCCTGCGGTAATCGCACCACGCGCCCCAGTTGGGATCACTACTGGATGTGGGCGGCATATAGCCGTACTCGTCAAAATACCGCTGCTCTGTGATGTCATTGTATCCCCAGGCCGTGCCGGGATAGCGGACATAGTCCCAATTGATGCCGTCCAGATCATATTTGGTGATCATGTCGATGATTACCTTGCAGATGTAGTCTTGAACGGCGGGGACGCCGGGATCGAGATTATAATGTATCCCATCTGCTATGCTGCCGGCACTGGTCTTCATTGCGTATTCCGGGTGTTGAGACCAGATGTGAGTCGGGGGAGCCGTACCGAAAGTGCCTTCGGTGCTCCAGATTCGGTAGGTGACAAACCAGCCTTGCACTTCCATGCCCTTGGCGTGGGCCTTAGTGATCATGTCCTGCAGTGGATCGAACGGCAGGGGATCAATTATGTTACCGGCCCTGGGTTCGTATGCGGAGTTGTAGTAGGCATCTCCCGCCTTGCGTATTTCAGGTATGACAACGTTGTAGTTGGCGGCGTAGAGAGTGTTGACCGCGTCCGTGATCTGTGACGCGCTCAACATGCTGTCGCCCCATGTGTAGAGCCATGCTCCACGCAGTTCAGGTGTATTCGCTGCCAGGGTCGCGAAGGTCTGGTCGCTTGAAGTTGTCGTATTGCCGGCTGCGTCCGTTGACTTCACTCGGAAGTGATAGGCGGCGTTTCGGTTCAATCCGGTCATCATGACCTGATGGCTCATCACCCTGGTTCGGTCGAGTGCCGTTTGCTGACCGTATGATGCGGTCGGTCCATACTCCACCTGCGAGGTGGAATACTCGTTTGTGGTCCAGTTGATCGCTACAGAACTCGATCCGGGCAAGGGGGTGATCGCGGAAATGGTCGGCGCAGTCGTGTCGCTTGCGGTTGCGGAGTAGAAACGTATGGCATCCACGGCCACTCTACCTCCGCTGGAGCCGATGGTCGTAACCTTGACCGAGTTTGCTGTTCCGGCATTCATGGCGTACGCGCCGATCAGGACCCAAGTGCCCTGACCTGTGGTCTGACTCTTGTTCACGTCATTGGACCCACCCGCGCGCGTGACGGTGTAGCGAACCTGGGCCGTCTGGTTTGCGATAGTCGGGAACCAGGCATAAACCTGCCAGTCGCTGGCAGTGATGGGAATGTTCGGCGTGAAGAGCGCATATTGGGTGCCGGAGGACGTTACTACGCAGTGGCGATACTCAGTGCCGAATTTGTTGGTCGCGCTGTTTTCCAGCGTCCATGTACCTGAGTACACGGCATTGCGCTGGGTCATGATGATCTCCATCGCAGCAGAGACCGGAACAGTGATGAGCATCACAAGTACGACAGTCGTCAAGACCAGCAACCTTCGCATGGCGTTTCTCCAGACCTAGACGGTGCATCATGAAGACGATTCACCGTCTAGGTCGCATTCCTCACACCGTGTTACCAAGACAAAGACTAATACACTGCGATGTCGGCCTGTTTGCGGACCCTGAT
>JANYKG010000116.1 GCA_025358205.1 Armatimonadota bacterium | reverse complement strand
CTTACTCTTACTCTTACTCTCCTCCGGCAAGTGAATGAATACATTGTTCCCCACCAACCGCCTGCAATCCCCCGACTCGAACTCCCGAACAGTAGCAAGATGGTTCGTCGCATCCGTAAGGTCGTGCAATTCAACGGCAGTCATCCGTGCGCCGGGCAGATCTAGCCTCAGGTCGTCAATTTGAGAATAGTCCAGGTTCGACATATTCTGATCCGACTCCAGTTCGAGCCATGTGCGGATCGCCGGTGACTCGGGGTAGATATCAAAAAACTTCCGAACGGTCATCCGTTCACCCTTGAGCGTAAACCGCACACGCAAGCACGTCTCGCTGATCGGAGACTCTATCACCTCTGCGGAAACATCCTCCACGCCCATGCCCGCAATCGCCAGCAGCGGCCCGTCCTGAGTGGTAATCATGGATTCAACGCTCCGACCAGCGCACCAATCGCGCCTCGTGCGTTTGTCCAGAAATCGGACGGTCGAGATGCCCTTCTGCCCAAGGTGTGTCACATCGCTCTTGGCGCCGATGGTCCACGAACGCTCGATTCGTGAGTTGCCCAGTGTAACGATCTCCCCCTCGCGGGTAGAGCGAATGAAATAGCAATCATTGAATCTCAGTTCCTGATCCGGCATAGCCTCCCCCGATCTATCTGTCCCGTTCATCGAAACATAAGCGCCATTTGCCCAAACGCTCTACATATTCCTTCGCAGATGCGCTGAAAGGTCTTGTGCTTGCTACTGGAAGGTGGTATCATTCATACATCCTGGAGAAAATAAAAACAGGTATTTTTGCTGGGATGGGAAGTTTGGCACGATTCTTGCATACTGTAGTATGTTTGCACAACGACTTCAGCCCAGAAGGGTGCGGGCTGACGGCATTTGCTATATGTGATACCGGCGATGTGCATCTATCCTGAGGAAAGTGTATGGAGGCAATGTGGCCATGATTAGAGTAACGCGTTTGGCAATTGTTGTTTTGCTGTCTGTTCTGGCTCTGCAGTGCATTAGTCTTGCAGCGCTAGCGCCGGTTGACGACAACAAGTACATCCAGGCTCCGAAACTCACAGCAAACAGTTATGATTTCTCATCAGAAGTGAAACGCGGGGTAACCGGTGGACCGATATTCACCTCTCTGATGGCAGATGACTGGAAGTGCCCTGACGGAAAGCCGATAACGGACATCCATTGGTGGGGTTCCTACTGGAATGCCCCCGATGGGTACATATTCTACTCCGATGGACTGGCGGATGCTCAGAATGGTGGCATCGTACGATTCAACATCAAGATTTACTCAGACATCCCCGCAGGACCTGGCGTTGCATTCAGCCGACCCGGTCAAGAACTCTGGTCGAAATCCATTACCGGCAACGCGAATGAAACCTTCGTGACATCCCTTGACAAAGGAAACGGATTAGTCGAGAGCATATACAAGTACGACGTGATTCTCGGCCAGAGCGACTGGTTCCAGCAGGAGAAAGATAAGATCTACTGGCTGTCAATCCAGGCCGACGGATTCGATACTACAGCCCGGCAGTGGGGCTGGCATGAGGCTGAAGGTCAGGCGCTGGATTTTGCGGTTCAGGAATGGCCCGGCAGCACTTTGTACTATCCCTGCGGCGGACGTGACATGGCGTTCCAACTTACCAGCGTACCGGAGCCTGCATCGCTAATGGCATTGGGTCTGGGCGTCATTGGCCTGGGCGGACTGATTGTGCGCAGACGGCATCAGTAGGATACCGGGCTAACAGCCGAAAAGATATTCAGAAGCGGTCATTCACCGGAATGGCCGCTTCTTTTATGTGTGTACTCCATATCCCTATTCACAAAGATCATGAATAATGCTCGGAAGGCCGTGCATTACGCAGGAAATGCATAATGCATGCGAGAATTCACATTATAGAAGGCAACTTTCACTGCCGATAGAGCGTAATGAAAACCAGAAACTTAACCAACCGATCGTCACCGGCGGTCAAGGAGATACAGAACATGAGATTCTCGCTACTAGTCAAACGCGTTACACTGACTGCAGCCGCCATGGCGCTCTGCACCCCGATATGCGCACAGAAGCTGCTCCCGGTTCCGTCAATGACAGGGACGAAACCGACAGCGACGAAACCAACATCAGCAAAACCGACAGCAGCAATACCCGCCAATCAGCAACTAGTGATGACACACTTCACCAATGCCGCAGCCATGATGCGCGCCCGCCGATGGAAAGAAGCCATCACCGAGTTCAATGCCGTGATAAAGCTTGACCCCAAGAATGGTCCTGCCTATGCTAACCTCGGTAGAATCTACCAAGTGACAGGTGACTTCAAGTCCGCTGAGTCCAACCTCACTATGGCAATCAAGCTCCTCCCCAAGGAGGCTATGCAGCGAGTAATGCTGGGGCAGCTCTACCTTCAGACTAACCGCGTGGACAAAGGCGTTACCATGCTTAAGTCGGCGCTGGCCATAGACCCCACGCTGTCTATAGCGCATCTGAATATTGGTCTTGTATACGCGGCAAAAGGCAAGGCCGCGCAGGCCGAAACGGAGTTACGCGCTGCAGCGAAGTACGATCCGACAAACGTGCAGGCGCTGTACAACCTCGGCTCCGTGCTGGCGGCGCAGAAGAAATACGCCGAAGCGATAACCTGGTTCACCAAACTCACAAAAATTGATCCTAAAAACGCGCAGGCATTCTATGCCATAGGCGCCTGCCGTCTGCAGAAGAAGGATATCAAAGGCGGCATCGAAAGCATGAAGAAAGCCGCCGAAATAGCGCCGACCGAACCATCGTATCTGCTCTCGCTTGCCGGAGTATACATGGAGAACGGGCAGACAAAGGATGCTGTCAAAACTTATGACAAGGTTCTATCACTGGACCCAAAGAACATCTTGGCGCTCGGCTCTTCGGCGCGCGCGATCTTCAGACTGGGAAACTACGCGGAATCGGAGCGGCGTTTGAAGAAACTGGCGGCGATCATCCCCAAGGACGATTCCGTGCTTCACGACATAGCCGTCTGCCTGACCTATGAGAACAAGCTTGCCGAGGCTGAAGATGTGTACAAGAAGGCTCAGGCTATCAACCCCAAGAACAAGGCATCGTTGATGGGACTGGGCTTCGTCTACGAAAAGCAAGGCCGATACGAGGATGCAACGGCGATATACGAGAAGGTTGTAGCTCTGGATCCCAAGGATTACAGCGTCCGACAAAAGCTTGCCGGCGCATACGAACGACGAACTATGCCTGACAAAGCGTTGGAGGTCTACCGCAATCAACTGGCAGTGGAACCTAAGAACTGGGACGCTTATTCGAACATAATTCGCATACTTCAGATGAAAAATATGTATGTCGAAGCGCTGGTGGAAGCGCAGAAAATGGTGGATCTGGATCCCAAGCGCATGGAATCGCTCATCGAGATGGGTGGAATATACGAAGCGCAGGGCAAACTCGATGACGCGGCGGCTCTCTACCAAAAAGCAAAAGCAGTAAACAAGACTGAGCCGCTCCCGTATCTGTACGCGGCGTCGGCTTATGAGCAATTGAAGAAGACTGACGAAGCGAAGAAGGAATACGAGGCGCTGAAGGCCCTGGACCCCAAGAACTCCATGGCCTACCTTGGCCTCGCCAAACTGGCGGAGAGCGACAAGAAGCCGGAGGAAGCTCTGGCGCAGTACCGCGAGCTGTACAAAGTCCAGCCGGATGACCTGCAATCCGCCGCGAATATCCCCAGACTGCTTGAGGCTCTTGGTCGAGGCGAGGAAGCCGTGAAGGTGTCCAGAGAAATGATAGCGCGCAAGCCGAACGACATCGAAATGCGCCTGGGACTGGGACGAATACTCACCCGAATGACCAAGTACGACGATGCGATGAAGGAGTTCGAGAGCGTTATATCCACGAACCCCAATGAGCTTTCATCTTACTGCCTCATGGCTGAGACTGAGGATGCCAGAGGGAATACCGCGCAGGCCCTCAAGCTGTACAAAGACACCATAGCCAAGAACCCCGGCTACATACCCGCATTGGACGGATTAGCGCTCATCGCGAACAAGCTGAATCAACAAGCTGAGAACCAGGCCTATCTGCAGAAGATCGTGGAGACTAATCCCGATAACGCCGCACCGACCATGGTTCTTGTGGGCTGGTACAAAGACCAGAAGCAGGCAGCCGGCTCCATACCGTTCTTTGAGGCGCACTACGGCAAGAACAAGGGAAAGCATGTGCCGTTTGTAGCCTTGGTAGAGACGTATACAAACGCAGATCAGATTGACAAAGCAGCAAAACTGTATCAGGATATGCTGGCAGCGAAACCCAACAACTACGAGTACCAGCGAAGACTGGCCGAGCTTTACTCAAACGCCAAGAGATGGGATGAGGCGCTGGCCGTCTACAAGGACTTGGAAAAAACCAACCCTCAGAACAAAGAAATCCGCGGCGCTATGGCGTTCGTGTATGACCAGAAGGGCGACAAGGAATCTGCGCTGGCGTTGTACAAGAAACTGCTTGAGGAAACTCCTGGGGACAAGGATTTGCAGGCTATAGTGGACAGACTTGAAGGCAAGACACCACCGCCGGTCGCCACCCCGGCGCCTGCGGTCCCTGTTCCAACGCCCAACGCCCAGCCGGTTGCACCGACTTCTCCTCCGGCCACGCAGGAACAACCGAAGTAATTGTCGAAAGCATGAAGGGACTGAGGATTCGGTATTTGGGACTCAGCGTTGCTGAGGTCTTCAAGACCGGATTCCAGTCCCTTTCTTGTTGTCAGACTAGACTGTGTTAGGAGGATACCCATGAAGACCAGCTTCGTTCGTTTTGCGGCAGTTGCGGTCATCGCAGCGCTCGTCACCTGCCTCGCGTCCTGCGGCAAACAGCCAGGCGCAGAGAAGAAAACCTACACCGTCGGCGTTACACTGCTTACCAAAGCCCATCCCTTCTACCAGGAAATGGAAGCCGCCATGCAGGAAGTCGCTAAGAAGAATAACATCAAACTAAACGTTCAGTCCGCTGAATTCGATATGAAGGATCAGCAGTCGCAGATCGAGAACTTCATCGCGCAGAAGGTTGACGCGATGATCGTCTGCCCCGCTGACTCCGATACCATCGGCGGCGCAATCAAAGAGGCGAACAAGGCGAAGATACCGGTCTTCACAGCGGACATCTCCGCGAACAGTGGCGACGTAGTATGCCATGTGGCGTCTGACAACGTTGCGGGTGGACGTCTTGCAGGCGAATACATGGGCAAGGCGCTCAACGGCAAGGGCACGGTCATTATCATTGACCACCCCAAAGTAATGAGCGTGCGCGACCGAACTAAGGGATTCGTAGACGCTATCGGCAAGTTCCCCGGTATCAAGATAATCGCCCGTCCGCCTGCAGACGGTGAGCGAACCAAGGCGATGGACGTGATGGAGACGATGCTGCAGTCTCATCCAGATGTGAACGGCGTGTTCGGCATCAACGACAGTTCAGCGCTCGGCGCTCTTGCGGCAATCCGTCAGGCGAAGAAGGACAAGATAATCCTCGTAGGCTATGACGGCGATCCCGAGGCGCGACAGGAGATACTGAAGGGTAGCCAGTTGAAGGCGGACGCTGTTCAGTTCCCGCGCAAGATCGGCACGACGACCATTGAGATGGTGCTGAAATACCTCAAGTGCGAGAAGGTTCCCGCCAAGGTTCCGGTCGAAGTCGGCATGATAGATAAAGCGTCCCTCGAAGCAGGGGCGAAGTAGCGGTCCACAGGACATGGTGGCATGCATTACAAACCGCTGTTGTCGAAGATCCGAGTACGAGTAGGATTCACGAGTACGAAGTACGAGGTATCCATCCGGTGACGCAATACGCAATACGGAGGCACACATGCCTGCTCTGCAGATGAACAACATAACAAAGACCTATCCCGGCGTGCTCGCGCTGGATAATGTCAGCTTCGACGTTGCGAAGGGCGAGGTTCATGCCCTGTGCGGCGAAAACGGCGCGGGCAAATCCACGCTCATGAAGATACTCGCCGGCGCACAGTCCATGGACAGCGGGGACATATTCATCAACGATGAGCTTGTCCACATCACCACACCGCAGAAAGCGATGGACCTGGGCGTCAACATCATCTACCAGGAGTTCAACCTCGTCCCGTACCTGAACGCCGCTGAGAACATCTTCCTGGGGCGAGAACCCAAAGCTAGCGTGCCCGGGTTCATTGACTTCGGCAAGATGTACAACGAGGCGCAGTCGGTCATTGACCAACTCGGGGTGGACCTGAACGTCCGCATGCCGGTGAACCAGCTTTCCATCGCCCAGCAGCAGATGGTGGAGATCGGAAAAGCCACCTCTCGTAAATCCATGATTATCGCCATGGACGAACCGTCCGCCACGCTCACCGACCACGAACTGAAGGCGCTGTTTGAGCTTATCCGGTCGCTGAAGGACAAGGGTGTCAGCATCATCTACATCTCCCACCGCCTGGAGGAGATTTTCGAGATCGCCGACCGCGTGACCGTGATGCGCGACGGAAAGTACGTCGGCACCAAGGCGATTGCGGACACGGATCGCGAAGACCTGATCAAGATGATGGTTGGGCGCGAGCTTACGGAAGTCATCCCCAAGGTCGCGGCGGAGATCAAAGGCCCGGCGCTTGAGGTGAAGGGGCTGACGCGCAAGGGTGTGATCGAAGACATCAACTTCACGCTCCACCACGGCGAGGTGCTGGGCCTGGCCGGGCTGGTCGGCGCTGGCCGGACCGAGGTCGCGCGGGCGATCTTCGGCGCGGACACCATTGACGCCGGCGAGATTCTGCTGGACGGCAAGCCGATCAAGGTCAAGTCACCCAGAGACGCCATCCGACAGGGCATCGGGCTGGTCACGGAAGACAGAAAGGCGCTCGGACTCATCCTCGGCATGGTCGTCCGCGAGAACATCAGCCTCGCAAACCTGGACTCGCTGACGAAGCTGGGGTTCGTCAACCGACGCGAGGAGAAGCACATCTCGCAGCAGTACATCGAAGACCTGATGATCAAGACCCCGTCCAGCGAGCAGCAGGTGCAGAACCTGAGCGGCGGGAACCAGCAGAAGGTCGTCCTGGCAAAGTGGCTGTTCACGCAGTCCAAGGTACTGATTTTCGACGAGCCGACGCGCGGGATTGACGTTGGCGCGAAGACGGAAATCTACAACCTAATGAACCGGCTGGCGGCGACAGGGGCGGCGATCATCATGATCTCGTCCGAGCTGCCCGAAATCCTTGGCATGAGCGACCGGATTCTCGTGATGCACGAAGGCCGCCTCGCAGGGGAACTTTCACGCGAAGAAGCGACTCAGGAAGGGATTATGCACCTGGCGACGGGCGGGAAGTAGGCCACTCGTGGAAATTCGAAATACGAAATTCGAAGCACGAAACAATCAGAAGAAGCAGAAAAGAGAAATCGCAGTCGGGAAAACAAGAGCTTGGGCCTTCACGGCTGCGCTGCATGCACCTGCGGTAGATTGCTTGCCCGAGACCGGCGACCGGCGGAACACGGAAAACTAGAGAACTCGAAATTCGAAGCGCGAAACAAACTCAGATGACAAACACTCCAAAAACCTACGATCTGGAGGACAGAAGTTTTGAGTTCGCAAAACGCGTCCGAAGCTTCATCAAGCTCCTGCCCAAGACTGTCGGCAATGCCGAGGACTCGAAGCAGGTGGTGCGGGCATCAGGGTCTGTGGCGGCAAACTACATCGAGGCCAACGATGCGCTAAGCAAGAAGGATTTCGTGATGCGGATCAAGATCTGCCGCAAGGAAGCCAAGGAATGTGTTCTGTGGCTGCGGTTGGTAGATGCCGGAGACGATGCATGCGTTGCCAGTGAACAGACTGCTCTCACACAGGAGGCCAGGGAACTCACTAGCATCATGGCTGCGATCATGCGCAAAAGCGAGTGAGCTAACATAGTCATTCCCAATTCTCGTTGAGCTTGCTTCCCTTTTCCCAGTTTGGATTTCTTTCGGATTTCGTGCTTCGAATCTCGGTTTGCCTGTCCTTGTGTTTTCCGGCTATCCCATTTTCGGGCATTGCTTCCTTTTCCTGATTGGAGATTGTTTCGGATTTCGCGCTTCGAATCTCGGTTTGCCTGTCCGTGTTTTCCGGCTGTCCCGTTTTCGGGCAATGCCTCCTTTTCCCGATTGGAGATCGTCTCGAATTCGTGCTTCGAATTTCGGTTTGCCTGTCCTTGTGTTTTCCGGCTATCTCGTTTTCGGGCATTGCCTCCTTTTCCTGATTGGAGATTGTTTCGGATTTCGTGCTTCGAATTTCGAATTTGAACCTATTAGGGGCTAGTACCCAATGACCAAGAGCCGTCTGAATCTGAAAGCTTTGTCCCAATACGGAATCGTCCTATTCCTGGTGTTTCTGAGCGCGTACTTCACCTACAAAAGCGACGGGGTGTTCCTCACGCCGGACAACATTTCGAACGTCGCGCGACAGATCGCCATCAACACCATCCTCGCGGTCGGGCTAACGTTCGTCATCATCACCGGCGGCATTGACCTGTCCGTCGGATCGGTGCTCGCGCTGGCCGGGGTTGTCTCCATGACCGTCCTGCGGAGCGGCCTGCACGTCGGCGGACTCACGCTCATCCCAACACTGCCGATGGTCCCTGCCCTGCTCGTCTCCGCGGTCATCGCGGGCATAGTCGGCGGCGTGTGCGGTGCGTTCAGCGGCTCATGCATCAACCTGTTCCGCATGGCTCCCTTCGTCGCCACACTCGCCATGATGACCATCGCGCGCGGTCTGGCCTATGTCTTCACGGACGGAGCGCCGGTCAGCCCCCTGCCCCAGTGGGCCGGTGACTTCGGGGCATCCGGGTTCACAATCGGGAAGATCGGCATCCCTTCGCTCGTTATCATCGCGCTGACCATAGTGGCGCTCGGTCACGTGCTCATCTCGCGGACCCGGTTCGGCAGGGCGGTGTATGCCATCGGCGGAAATGAGGAGGCGGCGCGGTTGAGCGGCATCAATGTGAGCGGCGTGAAGCTGAAGGTCTATGCTCTCTGCGGGCTGCTCTCCGGGCTGAGCGGTATGCTTCTGGCCACGCGCCTGGCGTCCGGCGACCCGAAGTCGGGCATGGGGTTCGAGTTGAACGCGATTGCGGCGGTCGTGCTTGGCGGCACAAGCCTGATGGGCGGGCGCGGCACCGTGATCGGCACGCTGCTCGGCGCACTGGTGATCGGCGTGCTGGACAACGGCCTGATCCTCCTAAACGTCTCCGCCTTCTACCAGATGGTCGTGAAGGGCTTCGTGATCCTAGCTGCTGTCATCCTCGACCGCATTACCCGCCAAGATTAATCCTCTATTAGCCGCCGATAGGGAGAAACCAAGATCGCTTCCTGCTTTCCTGGTTTCCTCATAGGTAATGTCTTTCTCCGTGTCCTTGGTGTCTCGGTGGTTGGGGTTTGCACTGACGGCGATAGGCAATCTTCAGACAAGCGCTTGACTGGCGGTTGTATCCAGATCAAGGCCGTTGGTTTCGCCTCGGAGTATGTGGAAATAGGCAGCGCAGGCTATCATCGCGGCGTTGTCCGTACACAGCTTGATCGGCGGACAGGTTAGGTCCAGGCCGTTCTCAGCGCTCGCCTGGCGCATGCGGTCCTGCAGCCCGGAGTTCGCCGCAACCCCGCCTGCAATCGCCACACGCTTCACACCGGTTCGCGCGGCAGCGTCCATGGCCGTGTCCACCAGCATGTCCACCACCGCCGCCTGAAAACTCGCGCAGACATCCTCGACCGACAGGGCGTCCGGGTTCTTTTGCTGATGCCGGACAACCGCCGTCTTCAGCCCGCTGAAGCTGAAATCAAGAGTGTCATCCAGCCGGGCGCGCGGGAACCTCACCGCCTTCGGGTTGCCCTGACGCGCAAGCTTGTCTATCACCGGGCCGCCGGGGTAGCCCAGTCCCAGCACCCGCGCGGTTTTGTCGAACGCCTCGCCAGCCGCGTCGTCCCTGGTGCGCCCAAGTATCTCGTAGAGGCCGTGACCCTTCACCATCACCAAATCGGTGTGTCCGCCAGAGACCACAAGACAAAGGAACGGAAACTCAAGCTGAGGGTTGACCAGGAAGTTCGCGTAGATGTGCCCCTCCAGATGATGAACGCCGATCAGCGGAATGTGCAGTGCAAACGAGAGCGCCTTCGCAGCGGAAACACCCACCAGCAACGCGCCGACAAGGCCCGGACGATTAGTAACAGCAACGGCATCCAGGTCGGCAAAGTCCAACCCCGCCGTATCAAGCGCCTCGCGAATCACCGGGTTAACCAACTCCACATGCTTGCGTGAAGCGATCTCCGGCACGATTCCGCCGAAACGCGCGTGTAGGTCAACCTGCGACGAGACGACGTTCGAGAGTATCTCAAGACGCTCGTTGACCACCGCAGCAGAGGTATCGTCGCAGCTTGTTTCGATTGCGAGGATGTTCATCAGTGGTACGCCTCAAGCTCATCCTTGCGCTGTCGGAGCAGCCTGAGGAAATCCGGCTCGCACATGTCGTCCGTCCACATCACAAAGGCGTCCTCGTTGTTATTGCCGTAGTAGCCTTTGCGCACGGCCATGGTCTTGAACCCGTACTTGGCGTAGAGATTCTGGGCGACCGTGTTTGTGCGGCGAACCTCCAGCGTGGCGCGGTGTACGCCCCGGTTCAGCGCTTCGTCCAGGAGAGAAACCAGGACCAGTTCACCTATCTTCCGCCCGCGCAGTTCCGGCTCCACGCCGATGGTGGTGATGTGCGCTTCATCCATGATGCACCACATACCGGCGAACCCAATCACAACGCCGTTCTGTTCGGCGATGATGTAGTATGCAGAGGGGTTGTGAACCTCGGTGTAATACGCGCTTACGGTCCACGGCGTGGGGAAACACTTCTTGTCCAGTTCCGCCACGGTTTCCACATCCTCATTGCACATCTTGCGGATGAGAACGAAGTCCGGTGATTCAATTTCCTTTTCGAGCGCCATCTACGTACCCTCGTGAAAGTCTATCATAAAGGCATGTGGGCGTCAAACAGCAGTCGAGGTACACAGTCAAGGTACATTTTGATTCCACAGTGAACACACAGTGATTCCACAGCTTGACCCTCTGAGCGTAAACATGATAGGATTTGCCAGAACTTGGCATACAATGCAACAGCCAAGAGTTGATCTCAGGAAAGCATTCCATCCGAGGTAAACAACCATTGAAAGACATAGTCCTGCTCTCCGGCAACGAGGCGATTGCACGGGGCGCTTATGAAGCCGGCGTGCGGGTTGCCGCGGGATATCCCGGAACGCCCAGCACGGAAATCCTGGAAAACATCATCCATTATGACACCATCTATGCTGAGTGGTCGCCGAACGAAAAAGTCGCGCTGGAAGTGGCGGTAGGCGCATCTCTCGGTGGGGCGCGCGCACTGGCGACCATGAAGCACGTGGGGGTAAACGTCGCCGCCGATCCACTGCTCACCGCATCGTACACCGGCGTGAACGCGGGGCTGGTTCTGTTGAGCGCAGACGACCCAGGTATGCACAGTTCGCAGAACGAGCAGGACAACCGACACTATGCCCGGTTCGCGAAGATCCCAATGCTTGAACCGAGTGACAGTCAGGAAGCCAAGGATTTCACAATCCGCGCCTATGAGATCAGCGAACAGTTTGATGCCCCGGTGTTGCTGCGAACCACCACCCGCGTAAACCACGGCAAATCAGTTGTGCGCCTGTGCGAACCCGCAGAACCTCACATCGGGCGGTTCGAGAGCAACCCGCGCAAATATGTGATGATACCCGCCTACGCCATGAAGCGGCACGAATTCGTGGAGGAACGGCTGCACCAACTGGCGGAGTACGCTGAAACCTCCGACCTGAACCGCATAGAGTGGGCCGGCGCCGAGATCGGCGTCATCACCAGCGGCATCAGCTACCAGTATGTGAAAGAAGCTGTGCCGGATGCCTCCGTGCTGAAGCTCGGAATGACTTACCCG
>JANYKG010000014.1 GCA_025358205.1 Armatimonadota bacterium | reverse complement strand
CTTAGCCGTCCGCCTGAGTATGTATACGTTAAAGCCCTGGGTTGTGAAACATTTTTGTTGAGTTTTCGGCGGAAAGAGGGGATATCAGCGCGCCAGGCGTTCCACTATTCGTGCGGAGACCGGGCCAGTGGAGGATATCTCAAGCGTGCGCAGATCGTCCTCGCCGGTGATGTGGATGTCCACTCGGTCGGGCGGAAGGAGGTCCCCGGCCCTCTCCGCCCACTCGATCACCGCCACGCCGCCGCCGTAGAAGTAGTCCTCGTGGCCCAGGTCGTCAAGCTGTTCAGGGGTGTCCAGGCGGTAGAGGTCGAAGTGGTAGACCGGCAGTCGTCCTTCATGCTCATGGATCAGCGTGAAGGTCGGGCTGTGGATAATGTCGGCGACCTCCAGCCCGCGAGCGATGCCCTTGGTGAGCGTGGTCTTTCCCGCGCCCAGGCCGCCCGTCAGCGCTATCACCACGCCCGGCTCCAGCGCCCGGCCGATCCGCTCGCCGAGCGCCTGGGTCTCCTCCGCCGATGAGGTTTGGATTGTGATTGTCTTATCCGACATGGAATCTCTCTAGTTACTGTAGCCGCAGGTCTTCAGCCTGCGAACCAACCGACCGTGATGAGTGATGAGTGATCGGATGGGGGCGTCTCAATGGGCACCCAGTCAACATGTCACCTATCATGGCAGATGGGAGAGCATTCTCCCAAGTCGTACTCGTACTCCTACTCGTACTCTTACTCGAATGCGTTTTCCGATGAGTGAACGTAAGCTTGCCCTACGTCCCACGACTCAGCATATCGCGGTAAATCCCCGGCTGGCTGCCCGGTATCTCCACCGCGCCGCAACCGTTCTCATAGAACTTGGTCGGCCCCGCCCCGCCGATGACGGCATACCCGTAACCCACCTGCCACATCGCGCGCAGGCAGGCCAAGAGCAGCGCCTTGCCAACGCCCTTACCACGGCATACCTCGCTCACACCCGTCGGCCCAAAGAACCCTCTACAGGTGGTATCGTAGCAGCCGAACCCGATGATCTTCTTCTCCTGGGTGGCGATGAAACAGGATATCGGGCTGAACGAAAGCGCCCGTCCGGCTTCGTCCGCCCAGACCTCCGAGAAGTGTTCGGTCACAAAACGCCGCAGGACGGACGCCTCGTAGGGCTGCACTCTGCGGATGGTGATCCCCTGCTCCGCCAGCCGCGCCACATCCTCGCGGTCATCCGGCAGTTCATACAATTTCACAAGCATATCAGGCATGTCTATCTCCTCTTACTCGTACTCTCAGGCGTGACACGTGATGAGTGATACGTGAACTGGATTCGGGAGGCTGGGTAGACCCATTGCTCCGGTTCACTCATCACTCATCACGATTCAGTCCCTTCCACAGATTCATCGCCGCGTCCTCGTACATCTTCAGAATCGCCGCGCGCTTATCGGACTTCTGGCCCGCGTACCAGCCCGAGGCGTCCCTCGCTGCACGCATTTTGTACGCATCGAACGCGCGGATAACCTCGTCGAGATAGGCGCGCTCGTAGTCGTGCCCCGGCTCAGCGCACAGCTTGATCTGCCGGGCAACAGCCTTGTCATACGCCGCCTTCATCTCAGCAGGCAACTCCACCGGCTTGATCTCAGGCAACTGTCCCGCAGCCGCCTTGTCTCCCTGTCCCGCTGTCTCCGCGGCCCCGCGTCCCTTTGTCTCCGTGTCGCGCCAGACCCCCGTCGTCTCAATCCGCACCCGCGCGTTCTTCGGTAACTTCTCGAACGCCAGCAGAACGCCGTCGGACGAGGCGCTCGGCCAGGGTTCATCGTTCACCGTCAGCGATTTCACCATCGGTCCGCCGTTGACCACCGTTATCAGAATCTTCTTGTCACCCCACCGCACGGGCGCTTTCTGCACGTACTCCGTGATACCTGGCGGGATGTGCGGATAAAGCGTCAGCGAATCGGCCTTGTAGATGTACTCCAGCAGCCCGCGCACGGTGGCGGCAGGTATGCCCAGCGCATCGTAGCACAAGTTGGTCGGCCGGTCGTCGAACCAAACCTTGTTGCCGAAGTCCTTCAGCGGCGCGTCCATCTGGTAGTCCCGCGCCAGTTCCATGGACCGCGTGTTCACCTTGCGGATGTCGTCGTACCTGCCTACCCGGTAGTACGCCATGATGTTTCGCGCTTCCATGGTGGACCACACGCCGCCGTTTACCCACGTGCCGAACTGGAACAGCCCGTTCAGGTTCGTTCCGCCGTAGTCCTCGTAGGTGTCGTCCAGTGAGGGGTAGTTGGTGATGAGGTAGTCATATGGCCGAAGCTGCGGAATCGAGGCGATCTTGTCGTAGATATTCTCAGACTGCGCCAGGTCAACCGCGCGGAAGCACACGGCATCCACGTTCGGGGCAACCTCAAAATAGCCGAACTTCTTCTGGCCCAACACGCCGTGCATCGTGCCGTCCTGCTCCACGGTCTTCACGAAGTAGCCCTCCGGTGTGAGCAGATGGGCCAGCGAATTCTTTGTCGTCTTCCGCCGGGCCTCGTAGAGCGCGACTTTGTCCTTGTCGCCAACCAGCTTGAACAGCTCAATCATGCGGTCACACGCAGCCAGGTAGGTGACGGAAAGGCCTGCCAGATACCCTTTGCCAAAGGAGCCGTCTGCCTGTTTGATGCCGCCGTAACTGGGGGCGAGCAGGTTCGCCGCCGGGCCGACCAGGAACAGGCCGTTCTTCGGGTCGCGCCTGGTCTCGATGAAGTTGCACGCCCTCTCCAAATTGGGCAGATAGCGCCGAACAGCGGCCTTGTCTCGCCCAATCAGCAGAAGCTCCGACTGCATCACCACATCCGCCGCAGTGAACTCGAAGCCCCAGTCATGGATCTGCCACCTGCTGTCGCCCTGTCGGTAAATCGCGCCGTCCGGGATTGCGCAGTCGCACAAGCACCCCTCAGGCCCAATCAGTTCCGCAAACTGGCCGTAGCTGTGTTTCTTGCCGTCGCCCTGATTGTTGAACCACATGTCCTGCGAGTTCTGAAGGAACGTGATCCACGGTTCTTGCAGGAACGGCAGCGAGCAGTAGGTTGGGCCGTAGGAGTTTTGCGACCACCAGGCCATCCAGGACGGGAACCCTTCGATCAGGCAGTCCCACTCCGGGTAGTAGAGCATGGAGATGTTAGGAGTATCCGGGTTTGGGTGGAAGAAGCCGAACGCCTGGTCCACCATCTGAAGGTACTCCGTATCGCCATTGCCCTCCAGGTACCGCCCCTGGTATTCAGCGGCCCCCGCGAGTCCCGCGGTCAAGCCTATCACTGCCATGATTATCACCGTCCTCATAAGGTTCATTCCGCCGCTCCCGTTCATGTTGACTAAGCGCACTATTCACCGTGGCCGATACCTGTTTCCTGCCTCTGCTTTTCAGTTGTTGGGAAACCGACAATAGGTATCAGCGGCCAACCGCATCGCGCGGGGCCTACAGTAGGAAAGGACATAAGGACATGGAACATGGGGTAGTGGAACGGCTTGAGAAGCTGGAGCGCCAGAATGGTAAGCTCCGCGCGTTGGTAGGAGTCATTGTTTTCGCGCTCTTCGTCTTCACGGCTATCGGCCTCGCGCCGAAGAAGGCGGTTACGGCAGAGACCGCGCAGGATAGTATCACCGCGCACTCCATCGGCATCGTGGATGCAGCCGGAACGGTGAGAATTGCAATGGCCGTGGACCCGGACACCGGTCCGGTGATTACCCTGCTCACCAAGAAGGGCGTCCCGGCGGTCAGCATCGGTCTGGTGGATAAGGACGGCAGCTCGGCCATCAACCTTTCAGGCCACACGGACAAGTCCGGTCTATCGCTGTTCACCGCGGCGGACGGCACATCCGGCATGATAGTTGACGACAAAAAGGGCATAACGCGCGCGACAGTGGGCGTCGGGCCGGACGGCACGCCCGTGGTCTCGCTGAACGACGCGGCTGATAAGGCGACGGCGGCGATGGCTGTGGCAGGCGAAACACCCCGCATCAGCCTGGAAGATAAGGCAGGCAACGCAAAGGTGATCGAGCCTACCAAGTAACGATTCAAGCGCGGTTAGCCGAATTTTAGCTTGACGAACAGACCGGTACAGTCTGCAAACTATGTGCCGGTCTGTTCACGCTAGTCCTGGCAAATCAGCTAATCCCTTCCGGGGTCTCCACATTAGCCATTTTCCATTGACCATCTGACCATTTTCCAGTAGACCATTTCCCCTCGACCATTTCCTAAAACCGCTCCCACCTCAGCACTTCCGAAAGCGGCTTCTTTGCGGGTGACGGCGTCTGACTCGGATGGCCGATGGAAATCAGCGAGACCAGCTTGTAGTCCGCCGGAGCGCCGAGCATTTCGCGGATAGCAGGCGCGTAGTCCTTCTTGTCGCCAGCCACCCAGCACGCCCCCAGCCCATGAGCGCGCGCTGCGAGAAGGATGTTCTGGGTCGCAGCACAGCCGTCCTCGAGATAGTACGTATCCGCCAGGCACAGGACCGCCACGCATACCGGCGCATCGGCGATGAACGCGCCGTGGTTGGTGATCGTCGAGAGCTTCTTTCGCACCCCGGCGTCGGTGATGGCGACAAAGACCCACGGCTGGATGTTGATTGCCGACGCCGCCAGCCGCCCGCAGTCCACGATGTCCTCGATAATCTCCCTCGGCACGGGCTTGTCTTCATACGACCGGATGCACCGTCTGGTTTTCAGGCATTCTATTGCGTCCATGATAACACCTCCGAGGGAGGAGTTCGCACCTGATGAGGTCTCTTCCTGCCTGATGTATTGCCCTAAAGAGAATCATTGTCCGTCACAGCGCAGACGTGGAACAATGACCTTGATACCGGCATGATTACCAGGAATACGGAGGCAAAGATTGGCAAAAATATTGGCTCTCCTGGCTGTGATATTGATCGTCTCCGGCTGTGGCGGCGGAGGCGGGACATCGTCCATGAGTCTAACACAAGACAATAAACAGAGTGTCCAACAAGAATCCAGCACACCACCAAACTCGGCGTGGGACGGAACAGACAAACCGCCTCCGCCGCCGCAAGTGGATAAGTTTGGCGTACCGGTTCTAGACGATCTGGAGGCTCCACCGCCTCCACCAAAACATCTACTGTAGCCGCTTTCACACGAAGCGCCGAGCCCGCAAGGACTCGGCGTTTTGTGCATGTGGGGATGGGGAGTGACAAGTGAAGAGTGATGAGTGAACCGGATCGGCGGCGTCACCCAATCCCCGGGAACAGGCCACGTATCACTCATCACGAGTCAATTCGAGTAGGAGTACGAGTACGACCGCCGAGTCGCTCCCCCATTAGCCATCAGCCATTCCCTGGGCAGCCATCCGACCATCTGACCATTATCCGACCATTCTCCCAGGAAGCCATTCCCCTATGTCAGGAATTGGTAAATCGGGACATGGAGCGCCTCACCCACCAGCGCCCAAAGCGCCTGGATGACCACATCGCCGAGAACCAGGCCGATGAAGAACGGCACCGCCCTGCGGTAGAAGCTGTTGCCCCCATACTTCAGCACAAGCGTCTTCACGAACCACGCGATGAAGAACGGCGCGATGAACGACTGCATTGTCGCGGTGTTCGCAAGCACGTAGCCAACCGGACTGAGCGCCGATAGTCCCGCCTTGCTGAGCCACGCCAGCCCGAAGGTGTTCACCGCGCCGATGACCATGGCGACCATCCCGGCGGTATCGCGCAGTTTGGCGCTCACTGCCAGCCGATCAACATCGTTGAAACTGATGCCAACCTTCGTCATGGGGTACGGGTTCGCCTTGGCGGTTGCCGCACCCACGAAGTAGAGCCGGTCCAGCGTGCTGTACCATCCGAGCGCCAGAGCCGTGACCGTGCCGATCCCCACCCAGAGCAGGACCGTCCGCCACGCGATCCCCGTCTTCTCCGCGATGTTCATCCCCTCCATCAGATACGGCAGCGACTGGCCCCGAATGTCCACATGAACCAGGTCGAAGAACCCGGCTGAGGTCAGCGCGCCATGACTCAGTCCGCCGGTCCCAAGGATGGCGTTCGAGGCATCATGCGCCGACCAGCGCGGTGAGAAGGTCCACTGCCCGCCCGCCTCCGCACGAACGCGCGCGCCGGTGAGCACGTAAGCGGCATAGACCAGCACCACCGACGCGGCCATGATGGGTGGCAGGCCCGCCGACCACATCATCAGCGCGCACAGTGCGGTGCAGGCCAGGGCGGATATCCACAGTTTTCGGACGCCCTCGCGTTGCTCAGGCGGCACTGAGTTCACCGCCGACCGGATGTGCTTCCGCGCGCCCCACAGCACCAGCAGCCCGAACGCTATCCATGCGCCGGACGCCTGCTCCTCATAGAACGGGAAGCGTGACGCCTGGGTGCGGGTCGGGTCCATGCCAAACATCGCGCAGACCACGCAGAAGAACCGCACGGCCAGCGCGAAGAACCAGCAACTGAAGCTGACGTTGCTCGGCACGAAGAACGCGAGACCGATGGCCATGGGAAAGAAGCCGATGTTCAGATCCTTGATCGCGTTCCATGGCGGGCTGCTGAATATCATCGGCGCAAGGTTGAATGCCTTCAACTGCACGGCAGGCACGTTCGGCGCCCAGTCATGCATCACAAGAAGGCTCTGGAGGATCACCGGAATAAGGAATCCCGCCCAGAAGACCGGCTTGCGGAACAGATCATCACGCTTGTCCATGATCTGCAGGGGCAGCACGGCCACAGGGAAGGTAAGGCGCTCCTGCTTGATCCACACGTGGCGCAGGATACCGGCGAGGCTCAGCCAGATACCGGAGAGCGCGAGAAGGTAGAGGCTCCAGAAACCGATGGGGATGACCCACGCCGACCAGGGGATGGCGCTCCCTCCGCGGTAGAGGCTCTCAATCGCCTGCTGATCGTGCAGCACAGGGAGCTTGCTCAGGTACGGCACATACTTTAGCCACTGCGGCTGGGTGGCGGAAAAGAACTTCACCCAACCCATGCCGGTAATAAGGAACCTCAGCCCGCCGAAGCCGACGATGGGGATGGTGGCGGTGAGGACGATGTAGCCCATCAGCAGTTCGCGGTCGGTGAACGGAAGCCACCGCCTGAACACGCGAGCCGCGAGCAGGTAGAGCGCGGTCGGCATCATCACCGAATAGCAGATGAGGTAGATACCGCTGATGATCTCGCTGTCCGCGACCCAGTAGATCATCAGCGCCTGGGTGATCAGTATCAGCAGTGCGACACGCGGGCGGATGGCGGCGACCGGTGTGACTTCGTTGTCCGGCTCGGGCTTGGTGTTCAACAGGCTGCTCCTCGGTGCTGATCGTCATTGATCGCACCTGGTATGATTCGAGATACACGGACTTCAGTCCTGCATGTCCGATGCTTGACTTGTGACGGCTGATAATGCCATTATATGCGCGCATGAGGAGGGAATCGGATAGAGTCAGTCATCGCACCATTTGCGGGAGTGCGCTGACCTCGCAAGCATGAAGCCTGCAGCTGGAGCGCAGGCTCTTATGCTGAGTTGGTAGCCGGGGATCTGATCCCAGAACGTCCGAAGCAGCGGACCGCACTGGATTCGGAAATCCAGTGCTAACATCGTGGTATGCTTCTCTGCAAGTATTGGCTGCAAACGTTTACTCGGGATTTCCGAATCCCGAGCGCTGGCAGAGCCGGACATTGGTTTCATACCTGAGGCCACAATTCTGAATTTATCCGATGACTGCTAGAAGGGAATCACTGATGGGCATTAGGATTGCATTTCTGATAATAACTCTGGGACTCTGCATAAGCAGTGTTGCTTCCGCGCAAACGGAATCACTCCGTCCACCTGCTGTTCCGCTGGTGACGCATAATCCATATTTCAGCAGTTGGTCCATGGCCGATAAGCTGACTGATGACTGGCCCAAACACTGGACCGGAGTTCCCACGGGTATGGGCGGCATGGCGCGCATTGACGGCAAGGTCTATCGCTTCATGGGACTAGCGCCGAATTTCCCGGCGATGGAGCAGAAAAGCCTGGAAGTGACACCCACCCGCACGATCTACATGTTCGAGCAGGACGGCATCGGCATCACGCTCGCCTTCATGTCGCCGCTTTTGCCGCACGACCTGGACGTGCTCACCCGCCCGGTGACCTACCTCACCTGGGATGTGAAAGCCGTGGACGGCAAGTCGCACGACGTTCAGCTATACCTTGAAGCCAGCGGCGAGTGGGCGGTCAACAGCGCGGATCAGCAGGTGCAATCCGCAAGACATAAGCTCGCCGGGATGAGGGTTCTCAGCATCGGATCGCACGATCAATCTGTTCTGAAACGCCAGGGCGACGGCGTGCGGATAGACTGGGGCAGCTTTTACGTGGCGGCTCCCGGCGCCACCGACGACGTAATGTCTTCGGACCATGACTGCCGAGACGCCTTCAACGCTACGGGCAAGCTGCCCGAATCGGACGACCTCCGCATGCCGAGAGCAGCAATGGACAACTGGCCGGAGATGACCTTCCTGTACGACCTCGGCAAGGTAGGTGAGGCGACCGTGACGCGGCATGCTATGCTGGCCTATGACGAGGTGTGGGCCACCGAGTTCCTGCAGCGGAAGCAGAGGCCGTACTGGCGCAGAAACGGCATGGATATCATTGGCCTGCTCGCCGCAGCGGAGAAGGACTATCCCTCGTTGGTGGGGCGATGCACGGAGTTCGACAAGCAACTCACTGCCGATCTCACGAAGGTCGGCGGCAAAAAGTACGCGGAGTTGTGCGCGCTGGCATATCGGCAGTGCCTGGCGGGCTGCGGGTTCTCCGCGGACTTCGACGGTTCGCTGATGATGTTCGCGAAGGAAAACACAAGCAACGGGTGCATCGCCACGGTAGATGTCATCTGCCCCATGTCGCCGTTCTTCCTCTTCTTCAGCCCCGAGATGATGAAGGCGAATCTGACACCGGTTATGGAATACTCCCGATCCGCACGATGGAAGTTCCCGTTTGCGCCGCACGATCTGGGCACATATCCGCTTGCAAACGGTCAGGTCTACGGTGGCGGTGAACGGACCGAGGAGAACCAGATGCCGGTCGAGGAAACGGGCAACATGATCCTCATGATCGCAGCGCTGGCGAAGGTCGAGGGGAAGGCAGACTACGCGGATAGATACTGGCCGACGCTGACCAAGTGGGCGGAGTACCTGCGAGAGAAGGGCATGGACCCTGAGAACCAGCTATGCACCGACGACTTCATGGGACATCTGGCGCACAATACCAACCTGTCCATAAAAGCGATACTGGCACTGGATGCTTACGGAATGCTGGCTGACATGACAGGGCGGAAGGCCGTTGGCACTGAGTACCACAAGCTCGCGAAGGGCATGGCGGCTAAGTGGACCGAGATGGCGAGCGACGGCGATCACTACCGACTGGCGTTCGATCAGCCCGGTACATGGAGCATGAAGTACAACCTGGCGTGGGGCAAGGTGATCGGCCTGAACGTCTTCTCGCCTGACGTGCTGCGCAAGGAAGTTGCGTTCTACAAGACCAAGATGACGAAATTCGGTCTGCCGCTGGACAACCGAACTACGGTCACAAAAACGGATTCCACGATCTGGGCCGGGATGCTGACTGACTCGCCTTCGGACTTCGATGCGTTTGTCGGGCCGTTGTACGACTTCGTCAACCAGTCAACCAAGCGAGTTCCGATAGCAGATGTGTACAGGGTTGACGCCCTGGATTCGGCGTGGCTATTCGCCCGCCCCGTGATTGGCGGAGTATACATGAAGATGCTCGGCGACCCGGCGATGTGGAAAAAGTGGGCTAAATAGAGAACTTACCGGTGGCCAGTGATCAGTAGAAGCGACACTGGTCACTGGTCACTCCTGGTCGTAGGCTTGTTTCAACGCCGCCATATCCAGCTTGGTCATCTGCATCATCACCTTCATAACCCGCTCAGTCTGAGCGGCGTCATCACCGCCTATCCACTCTTCCATGGCCGTGGGTGTAATCTGCCATGACAGGCCGTACTTGTCCTTCAGCCAGCCGCAGACGCTCTTCTCTCCGCCGTCGGAGAGCTTCTCCCAGAAGTAGTCTATCTCGGCCTGTGTATCGCAGTTCACCACGAACGAGACCGCCTCGGTGAAATGGAACGCCGCCCCACCGTTAATGGCCACAAAATCCTGCCCGTTGATCTTGAATACTACCGTCATCACCGAGCCTTCGGGCTGTCCCGATGCCTCGGCTCCACTCGCGGGGTAGCGAGTAACGGCGTCAATCTTGGAGTCCTTGAATACCGAAACATAGAAGTTCGCGGCCTCCTCGGCCTGGGTATCGAACCACAGAAACGGCGTGATCTTTTGCATCTTTACCTCTCCTTCGCTAGCCTACTCGCATAATACCCGTGGAGCACAAGACGAAACCACGATCCAGAGTTGTGATTCAGATACATGGCATGAGGAATGCACTATGCACGTGAGAAGAACAGGGGTCGAAGGCCCAAAGAAGAAAGAAAGCCCGGCGGTATAAACCGTCGGGCTTGCGCCATGATGCAGGCGCAGCAACACGAGAAAAGGAGAAAGAGACTTCTCTCACATTCTCCTAATGCAAGATTCGTACCATTCGCGCTGCTGTTTGACGCAGCGGCGAAAATTTCAGGTATTATTACCAGGTTGGAGCTTCCGTGAATACAGGCGTCAATGCTTCTGCTCACCCAGAATAACGCCGTCTTTCACCTTGTGATGCTCAACGTGGAGGTCAACATAGATGATATTCACTTCGCCCAAGTGCTGGCATCCGCGCGCAGGCCCTCCGTCCACCATCTCCTTGGCGCCCAGGTTGCAGTCGCGCACCATGGGGTAGTCCGCAGGCGGTACAGCCACAGAGCCGCCCTTTATCAGACCGGTGATTGTCAAGTTTCCGGCATCAGAGTCCATCGGCTGCATGTTGAAGAAGTAGCTGGAGTATTTGTGGTCAATCCCAAACACCTGAATGTCCTTGCGCGCGTAATCGTCCGACGGGCAGAACAGAATGCGCGGATCGCGAGATTTCAGAGTGATGGCCGTGGTCAGAAGCTCAGGCGAATCCCACTTGGTCGCAACGCCTCGCTCATCGGTTCGCCTGTTTTGCCAGCAGGGAAGCAGTTCATCATTATCCTGCGCGTAGAGCTGAAGCGCGGTGCCAATCTGCTTCAGGTTCGAGAGACACGTGGTCCGCATCGTCCGCTTCTTCACTGCGCTGAAGATTGGTAAAAGCATCAACAGAAGCAGAATGCCTATGGTAGTAACAATCAAGATTTCCAGTAAAGACATCCCCGACTTGCGGTTGGCCCTATTCACTTTACACTAACCTCCATGCGGAGTTTTTCCATGAGAGGATTTCGGACTCCGCCGCACTAACTATGTAACGGAAAGCTTGACCAAAATGTTCCGCGCTATTCACGAAAACCGTGAATAATGCTCAGAAGATCTTGCATTACGTACTATTTTTCGACGCCGCGACGCCAAATGCCTGCATACGGCGGCGGTTTGAATTGAAAGGTTTTGTTCATGAACAGCAGAGAGAGAGTCACCCGCGCAATCACGTTCCAGTGCCCGGACCGAGTACCGCTTATGCACTGTGCCCTTCCCGCCGCGCTTATCAAACACGGCCAGCCGCTTGCCGATCTGCTGAACGAGATCAAAGACGACTTCAGCGGCCAGTGGAGCGTACCAACACCAGAGAGCATCACAGGCCCCTACGCGCTTGGCGAGTGCATGGACGAGTGGGGCGTCGGCTGGCAGAACGATTATCACGGCATGCTGGGCATACCGGTGGTTCATCCGCTGGCGGACTGGGAGAAGTGGAAGGGCTACAAGCTTCCGCCCAGCCCGGATGACCAGTGGTACGCAAACATGAAGAAGCACATCGAGGACTCCGGGCACGAGAAGTACGTCAACCTCGGCGGCATCAACCTATTCGAGCGCATGCAGTGGATACGCGGGTACGATAACTTGATGGTGGACATCGCGCTGGACGCGGATGAGGCCTATCTTCTGCGCGATGCCATTGTGGAACGCGAGATGGAGTATCTGCAGAAAGCGGTTCACGTCGGCGCGGACGGCTTCCACTTCGGCGATGACTGGGGCACGCAGATCGCGCTTATCATCAGCCCTGATACCTGGCGGAAGTTCTACAAACCGGCGTACACCCGCATGTTCCAGGTCTGCAAGGCGGCCGGAAAGCATGTGCATTTCCACTCAGATGGCGTGACCTGGGCGATACTGGCCGACCTGATTGACGCCGGTGTGGACGTACTGAACGTGCAGCACACGATCATGGACCTGAACGCAATCGCACGTGAGTTCGGCGGCAAAATCGCCTTCCGCTCGGACCTGGACCGTCAACATATTCTGCCGCACGGCACGCGAGATCAGATTCGCGCACATGTGAAAGAGGTTTTCGAGGCGCTTGGCAGTTACAACGGCGGGCTGATAGGTCACGGCGAGATTGCGGTTGATGTGCCGGTTGAGAACGCCAGAGCGATGCTGGAGGCGTGGCGCGAGTTCGGGCAATACGCCTGACCGGACGGGAAGGAAAGCATGAAAACGGATAAGTCGCGAGAACTTTTCAAGGAAGCATGCAGATACATACCCGGCGGCGTGAACAGCCCGGTGCGCGCGTTCAAGTCGGTCGGTCGGGAACCGCTGTTCATCGAACGCGGCAAGGGGTCGCACATCTGGGATGCGGACGGCAATGAGTTCATAGACTACGTATGCTCGTGGGGGCCGTTGATACTAGGCCATGCCGACCCGCGAATCCTCGCAGCCGTGATGGATGCCGCCAAGCGCGGGATGTCGTTCGGCGCGACGACCGAGGCTGAGACCACACTCGCGAAAATGATCGTAGACGCGGTGCCGTCCGTCGAGATGGTCCGCCTGGTCAGCTCAGGCACCGAGGCGGTGATGAGCGCGGTTCGCGTGGCGCGGGGGTTCACCGGGCGCGACAAAATCGTCAAATTCGAGGGCGGCTATCACGGTCATACGGACGCTCTGCTCGCGAAAGCGGGATCGGGAGTGGCAACGCTCGGGCTGCCGGACAGCGCGGGCGTCCCCAAGGGCATGACCGCCGACACGCTGGTGCTGCCGTACAACGATGTTGACGCCGTGCGCACGCTTTTCGAGACAGCGGGCAAGGAGATCGCCTGCCTGGTGGTTGAGCCGGTCGCGGGAAACATGGGCGTGGTTCTGCCGAAGGAAAACTACCTGGCCGACCTGCGCGAACTGACCAGCAAGTACGGAATCGTGCTGATATTCGATGAGGTGATCACTGGGTTCCGGCTCGCATATGGAGGCGCACAGAAGCTTTTCGGCGTGACCCCGGACATGACCACGCTCGGCAAGATCATAGGCGGCGGCATGCCGGTGGGCGCATACGGCGGCAGGCGTGAGATCATGGAGCAGGTCGCGCCGGTTGGGCCGGTCTACCAGGCAGGCACGCTCTCCGGCAACCCCGTGGCTGTGGCGGCGGGCATACAGATGCTGACCATTCTGCGAGATGAGAACCCTTACGCGGGTTTGGAAGCGAAGATGAATGAGATCACCGATGCGCTGGCAGAGGCCGCCGGGTGCCGGGGTGTGGGCGTCCAGATCAACCGAATCGGCTCGATGATGACCGCCTTCTTCACCGATACACCCGTGACCGACTACGCCACGGCGAAGACCTCGGACACGCAGAGGTACGCCGCATTCTTCAGCGCTATGCTGGAGAACGGCGTCTACCTCGCACCCAGCCAATTCGAGGCTGGCTTCGTCTCCACGGCGCATACGAGTGAGGATATCGAGAAAACGATCGCGGCATCAGAGAAGGCTTTGGCACAACTGAAGTAGTCGGGCACGCCGCCCGAAAGTGTGCCAAACGCCAACAGATTTGCATATAGTGTCACTATTTGCCAACGCCGGAGCGTGGAATCACTCCGGGTCACGGAGTATGACGGCTGTTAAGTCACGAGGAGGAGGCTTTGATTTGAAGAGAGTTCA
This sequence comes from Armatimonadota bacterium, assembly GCA_025358205.1. GTDB lineage: Bacteria > Armatimonadota > UBA5829 > DTJY01 > DTJY01 > JANYKG01. The sequence goes on along the minus strand of JANYKG010000014.1, from coordinate 10,507 downwards.
CTGGGCGATCATCGTCCTGATCGTAGTCGGGTGCGCGGCGGCTTTTGCCGATGCGACGCCTGAGATCAAAACACTGAGTCTTGCGCCTACCAGGCGGTTTGTGCGGGATGGTGCAGGGCTGAAGCAGGTGCTGGATCTGCACGCCGAGTTCGCACCCGGATCGGCGGACTGCCCGGCGACCATCGAGGTTGACGGAACGAGCAGGGACGTGGTTCTCAAGCCGGACAAGAAAGGCTCGGCGTGGGCGGAGGTGTACGTGGACGAGGTGGCCAAGCCCGCGACGATAGAGGTCACCGTCAAGTGCGGTGAGCAGACCAAGACCGCCTCATGCGAGATCAAGCCCCAGAAGCACTGGAAGCTCTATCTCCAGCCTAGCGCGCACGTTGACATCGGGTATACGGACTATCAGGAACGGGTCGCCAAGCGTCACGATGAGAACATGAAACTGGCGCTCGATCTCTGCAAGAAATACCCCGGCTTCAAGTGGAATACCGAGGCCGCGTGGGTGGAGGACAACTTCCTCTCCACGGCCACCCCGGAACAGAAGGCTGACTTCATCAAGTACGCCAGGGAAGGGCGCATCGGCTGCTCGGCGATCTACGCAAACATGCTGACCGGCATCTGCTCGCACGAGTCGTTCATCCGCAACCAGTACTTCGCGCACAACATGTCTGTGAAGTACGGGATTCCGTTCGACGACGCCGTAGAGAGTGACGTTCCTACACAGGTATGGACTCTGCCGTCCGTCCTCGCCGGTTCTGGGATCAAGTACTTCAGCTCAGGGGCGAACATCTGGCGCGCCGGCTCGTTCAACAGGTTGTTCGGCAAGTCACCCTTCTACTGGCAAGGACCGGACGGGAACAGCGTACTGACGTGGATATCACACGCGTATGCGTGGGCCGCCCGTCTGGGACTGACCACGGGCATGGAGAATGCCAGACGCGATACAGAGAGTTACCTGAAGGACTTCGAGAGGCGGGACTATCCGTACGACGCAGTCCTCGCATTTGGCGGAATCGGCGACAACCGGCTTCTCGACGAGACACTTGCGAAGACCGTGCAGGAGTGGAACGCGAAGTACGCGTATCCGCAGATAATCTTCTGCCGAGGGCCTGAGTTCTTCCAGTACGTGGAAGCCAGCTTCAAGGGCAAAATACCGACAATCAGAGGCGATGCGGGCGTCTACTGGGACGACGGAGCGGGATCAACAGCGCTTGAGACCGGAATGGTTCGTCAGGCGCAGGAGAACCTCGCCACCGCCGAGAAGCTCTCCGCGCTCACTTCATCGCTCTTTGGCGCTAAGTACCCGAAGGCCGAGATGGACGAGGCATGGAAGAACGCCCTCCTCTGGGACGAACACACCTGGGGAGCGAACGTGTCCGTGCGCCAACCCGAGGCCGACCAGACGGTTCAGCAGTGGAAGAGAAAGCAGGCATTCGCGCAGAAGGCGGATACCCAATCGCGGGCGCTGGCTGCATCGGCGGTGGACGTGCTCGCCTCGCAGATCAAGCTGACGAAGCCCTCCGTCGTTGCATTCAATCCGCTGAGCTGGCCGGTCAGTGACTGGGTGACGGTGGCGGGTAAGGACGGGTTAGCGGCGACTCAGTACGTGACGGACGTGCCTCCGCTGGGATACAAGGTCGCGCCGTTATCGAGCAAGCCTTCGGTCCAGCGCCAGGTTCCTCCAGGCGGCGTTCCCGTTCTGGAGAACCGGTACTACAAAGTTGTGTTCGATTCCGTCACCGGCGCGATCAAGAGCCTCTATGACAAGGAACTCAAGCGCGAACTGGTGGACTCGAAGTCGGGGTACGGCGTGAACCAGTACATCTACACTAGCGCCGTGATGGGCCCGAAACGGCAGATGAGCGACATTAGGGATGTCACGCGGGATGATAAGACACCGCCTGCCGTCTTCACCAAGCAGACTGACGAGGCGGGGCAGACGATGCGCATTGCGGGATCCGGGTACAAGACGCCCGAACTGCTGACAACCGTCGTTCTATACGATAAGGTGAAGCGGATAGACTTCGTGAACACGATGACCAAGGATGAGACGACGGATAGAGAGGCGGGCTACTTCGCATTCCCGTTCGCCCTGGACAAGCCTGAGTGGTACGTCGAACTCCCCGATGGAGTGGTCCGCCCGAAGAAGGACATGCTTCCCGGCGGGGATATGGAATGGTACTGCGCACAGGATTTCGTCGCCGCCGCCGACAACAAGTCCGCAGTGGTCTGGACGGCTATCGAGAGTCCGCTGATCACTTTAGGCACTATCAACCGGGAGACCCGCCAGTCGCCGCTGCCGCTGGACAACGGGCATCTGTACGCCTATGTCTTCAACAACTACTGGAATACGAACTACAAGGCGTCGCAGGGCGGGAAACTCACCTTCCGGTTCTCGCTCACCAGCATGCCGAAGTACGATCCGGTGAAGGCGGTCAGGTTCGGGCAGTCCGTTCGAAATCCTCTCATAGGCAGACTCGCCTCTTCCGGTCACTCATCACCCATCACTCATCACCCTGCCTCCCTGTGTTCGGTTGACAAGCCTAACGTCGTGATCCAGGCGGCAAAGCAGGCAGAAACGGGCAGAGGGCTGGTCGTCCGACTCCGCGAAGTAGCCGGGCAGAAGACCACCGCGATATTGACCCTGCCCAAGGGCAAATTCAAAGAAGCCTGGTCGTGCAATCTGGTCGAGGATGCGAAGACAAAGCTCCCGATCACGAACGGCAAGGTGAAGGTGATCGTCCCGGCGAACGGCATGGCAACGATATTGGTTAAGTAAGCGTGCAGGAGAACGTATCCCTCTCGTTGAACCCCCTTGGATGAAAGCTATCCCAGGGGGTTCAATTATGCGTTCTTTGCTTGTTATCATAGCTCTGCTTGCGGCAATGTGTGCTGCCAGCGCGCAGGCAGCCGACCAACTCATGTGGCAGATCGGCAAAGCTGACAACAACTACGAGGAGTTTGCCATCGCGCACGACTATAACTCGTATCTGCGCGACTTCAGCAAGCCCAAGCCGTTTGACCCGGCCAGGGACGATGCCGCCAAATCGTGGCCGTTCATCCAGCCAGGGCCGTCAGACGCCTGGGCCGGGCAGCGCGAGCACCCTCTGACGGTAGCTTTCGAGGCAGGCAATCAACCCACCGGTATCTGCACTCTGACAGTGGACATGGTGGATACCCATGCAGGAGGGCCGCCGGTATACGAAATATCCATCAACGGCAAGTCCGGCCGCTTTAGCTTGCCCTCCGGTGGTGGCGACGAGTCACTGACGGACCCCGCAAAGGGCAAGGAGTACGTGCTGGCAATTCCATTCCCGGCCAGCTTCCTGAAGTCCGGGCAGAACCAGATCACCATGACCATAGTCGAAGGCTCCTGGTTGCTCTTTGATTACCTGAGCCTGTCGAATTCACCGGACAGCCAGTTGCCCGCGCCGTCCGTCAAGCATCTCTCGGTCACGCCGACGATCAGGTTCGTACAGGATGGCGGCAAGCTCAAGCAGGTGATCGAGATGTCCGCGGAGTTCTCACCCGGCAGCCCGACTTGTTCGGCAGTTGTCAAGGTGGATGGGACGAGTGAGACCATCACCGTTGAGCCTGGGTTGATGGGAACAGTGCAGCGCGAGCTGTACGTGGACGAGATCACCAAGCCAACCACTGCCGAGGTGTCCGTCAACATCGGCGGCAAGACCGAAACAGCCGTCTGTGATCTGAAGCCTCAGCGTCACTGGCGGCTGTACGTGCAGGCCAGCAACCACGTTGACATCGGCTACACGAATTACCAGGAGAGGATTGCCGCACTCCACAACGACAACATGTCCAGGGCGTTGGGCCTGTGCAAGGAGTACCCGGATTTCAAGTTCAACACGGAGGCCGCATGGGTGGAAGACAACTTCCTCACTATGATGCCCGCGGACAAGAAAACAGAGTTTATCAAGTACGCCAAGAGCGGACAGCTTGGATGCCAGACGATCTACGGCAACATGCTCACCGGCATCTGCTCGCATGAGTCGTTCATCCGCGATCTGTACTACGCGAGGAACATGTCGCGCAAGTACGGCATTCCGTACGACATGGCCATGACTAGCGATGTCCCGACGCAGGTCTGGACCCTGCCGACCGTGCTTGCAGGCGCGGGTATCAAGTATCTAAGCTCCGGTCTGAATCTGGACAGAGGCTACACGTTCAAAGAGATGTTCGACAAGTCGCCGTTCTACTGGCAGGGACCGGATGGCGCCAGTGTGCTCACGTGGTTCTCGCGGGGATATGCCCAAGCCACCAGGTTGCACCTGTACGACGGAGCTACCCAGGCGGAAGTACACGTGCGTGATTTCCTGAAGGGTTTTGATAGACCGGACTACCCGTATGACGCAGTATTGGCGTTCGGTGGACAGGGAGACAACCAGCCGATGAACCCCGGTCTGGCTCCCACTGTCAGCGAGTGGAACAAGAAGTACGCCTATCCGCAGATCATCTTATGCCGCGGCCCGGAGTTCTTCCAGTACATAGAGGCGAACTTCAAAGACCGCGTCCCCATTATTCGGGGCGACGGCGGCGTATACTGGGAAGACGGCGCGGGATCATCGGCAAACGAGACGGCCATGGTGCGGCGCGCGAAGGAGACCCTGGCGGCGGCTGAGAAGTTGTCTGCTTTCAACACCGTGATGGGTAGCGCCGGGTATCCGAAAGTCGAGATTGAGCAGGGGTGGAAGAATTCCATCCTGTACGACGAACACACGTGGGGCGCGGCGCAGAGTATCAGTCAGCCGGATCACGAGCAGACAATTCACCAATGGGCGGTCAAATCAGGCTTTGCCGCGCAGTCTGATGCCCGCGCAAAGGAAGCTCAAGATAAGAGTGTAAGCGCTCTCGCCGGCTTACTTAAGCTTAAGAAACCGTCGGTGGTTGTGTACAATCCGCTGAGTTGGCCGGTCAGCGATTGGGTGATGGCGATTGGTGACGGATCCGCATCTGCGGTGTACGCGCAGGATGTGCCGCCACTAGGTTACAAGATTTTCCCTGTGCCGAGTAATCAACCGTTGGACAAGTCGTTGCCACCGGGTACGGGCATTCCTGTTCTGGAGAATCGCTACTACAAAATGATATTTGATTCGGTCACAGGCTCGGTCAAGAGCCTGTATGACAAAGAACTCAAGCGCGAACTCGTTGATCCGAAGCAACCCTACGGCCTGAACCAGTACATCTACACGATAGGCAGGAGGAACGGCCCGACCGTCGCGGATATGAAGGACGTCACCCGTGACAGCAACACGCCTGCACCGGTGTTCAGCCGACATCACCTAGATGTAGGTCAGTCCATGCGCGTGAGAGGCTCGGCGAAGAACGCATCTGAGTGGGTGACGGCAGTCATACTGTACGACAAGACCAAGCGAATTGATTTTGTGAACATGCTGCAGAAGCAGGAGACATTAGAGAAGGAAGCCGGGTATTTTGCGTTCCCGTTTGCGCTGAATAAGCCCGAGTGGTATTTGGAGCTTCCGGACGGGGTAGTGAAGCCGAAGACTCAGATGCTCCCCGGAGCGGACATGCAGTGGTATTGCTCACAGGATTTCGCGGCGGCTTCCGATGCGCGCGGCGCGGTGGTGTGGACAGCCGTGGACAGCCCGCTCATCACACTGGGCGATATCAACCGCGAGACATTCAAGTCCCCACAGCCGATTGAGAACGGGCACCTGTACGCATACGTCTTCAACAACTACTGGCATACCAACTACAAGGCGTCCCAGGGTGGACAGATGATGTTCAGGTTCTCCTTAACAAGCATGCCGAAATACGATGCGGTGGCGGCGGCGCGGTTCGGCCAGTCGGTCAGGAATCCATTGACGGCGCAGATCGTCCAGCCGAATCCCAAGGGGCGAGTCGTTGCAGCGTCTGGATCTCTCTGCTCGGTCAGCGCGCCGAACGTAGTGGTGCAGGCTGTGAAACGCGCGGAGAGCGGCAAGGGATTAGTGATCCGTCTGCGCGAACTGGTAGGGACGAGAACCCAGACGGTGGTGACCCTCTCAGCCGGGAAGTTCAAGGAAGCCTGGTCGTGCAACCTGGTGGAAGACCCGAAGACGAAGCTGGCCCTCACCGGCGGCAAGGTGAAGGTGGTTGTACCGGCGCACGGCATGGCGACGGTACTTCTGAGGTGAGTGTAGAACCTGGCTAACGTTTATCTTCCGACCTTGGCGGAGAAGCACTCGACGGTGTTGGCACTGGATTTCCGAATCCAGTGCGGTCCGCCGCGGCGGACGTTCCGAGAAGCGTACCGGGCTAGCGGTCACCGGGCAACGACAGGGATAGCCGCGCGTGTCATGCCTGCCGTGTCCGGCTCCGCCGGCGCTCGGGATTCGGAAATCCCGAGCTAACGTTTGCTTGAGCGTTTATGAACTGATCTGGAGTCTGACTTCGGACGTTGGGAGAGGAGTGCATATCCGCTACCCATTTCCAAAGCGGCTGTGAAGCCAGTCCTTCACGCGGGTTTGCACACGATGTTCAGTCAGGCAGAGCGACGACGCGAAGGGCGAAAGCGCCCGGTCGGATGAGCCGATGATGCGCGAGGTGGTTCTGCTCTGCTGGGTCCAGCGCGTCTTGTACGGCTCGTTTCCGCGCAGGAAATCGAACTCCGTCAGGCCGAGTTCTATCGCGTCCCGGATGGCAGCGCCGGTCAGCACCGTGCCCAGGCTGTAGCGTGACAACTCCGGCTCAAAGCCGCCCAGATAGTAATATCCCTTACGCTTGTGGGCAAAGCAGTACAGCACGGCCTGCAGCGTTCCGTCCAGCCGTATGCCGTGAAGCCTGAGCCAGCCGCAAGACTGCAGGAGGCGCGCGGCTTCGGTGTGGAACGCCCTCATGCGCGGTGAGTAGAACGTGCCTGGGAGCTTTCGCCGTTGCCAGCGGGCCTGGTGCAGCCGGAAGAACGCGTCCATCCCCTCGTCCAGATCGTCCTCACCCAGCACGCCCATGGTCATGCTGAACTCCTTCGCTGACTTTCGCTCATAGTAGCTCAGGTTCGACCGGGCCTTCTTGCTCAACCCGGCCAGGAACGCTTGCCATGTCTCGGGCAGCGGCAGGTAGGGGCAGATCTCTTGCTCGTAGACTTGCGCGCGGTTTGCAGGCGGGTTGACCAGCGCAGGCGAATCAGGCGGAAGTTGCTGAAGGTCCAGCGCGTGCCACCCGCCCAGCGCGCGTAGGTGGTTGAAGATCGCTTCCGTGACTTCGGATTCCAGATCGGGGTCGGCAATGATATCCATGTAGTCGGACACCTCGCCGCCGATGAACTGCAGGCGGGTGACGGGGAGCCCCCAGACGTGAGCGGCCTCAAGAGGTGCGATGCCGACAAGACGCCCGTCCTGCCAAACCGTGAGCAGCCGCAAGGCCTTTCGCGCGCAAAAATGCTTACGGCAGCAGAACAGCCACTCCCACGTCTGGAACACACCGGCGGAACGGCTCCGTTCGACCAGAGCGTTCCACTCCGGGCGTAGCGACTTCATATCCGCGTCTGTTGTTATCTCCCGAACTTCCAGCATGCCCACTCCAACGCCTTGTACCGAGTATGCTTCTGCACAAGGCGTGCGCTATCCTTCTATGCCAGGCTTGTGTGGCAGACTCATGCGTGGGTGAATCAGTGGGCGGTGGAGGTAAAAGCCAACGCGGATGAGTTGAGAGAAGCATCCGGGTCCGCCTGGTATTCCAGCAGCACGGAGTATTCCTTCTGCCCCGAATACTTAGCGGCCACCTTCATTGCGCCGGTCCCGGCAGTGATGCGGCCCTCGAAGAGGTCGTCCTTCTTGGTCAGAAAAACCCAGTCCGAGCCGTCTATCACCGCGACTTCCGACGCGCCTGGAGCCTTTATCTGGAACGGATAGAGCGCGCCCGGCTTCAGTCGTCCGGCCATGGGGTAGTAGATTCGCCCGTTCCGCTCGCTGAATGCGGAGAACGCCTCCGGGAATACGACGCCCTTGCCCGCGCCTTCGGTCGCCTTCACCAGGTAGTCTGCCGCGATGGTGTACTCGTTCGTGCCGTCCGCCTTCTTGGCATATATCTGCAGCACATAGTCGCCAGGCTCAGGAAGCACGGCGTAGATTCGGTAATCGTCGTCCTCGCGCTGGGCGATTGCGAGCGACTGAGTGGACCGCCCGCTGCGAGTCAGTTTAGCTGTGAGTAGCACGTCCTGCGGCGCGGAGATTGTTACGCTCACGGAACCCTGCGCAGCGATGGCCGCTTGCTTGTGGCTGACCACCTTCAATCCATTCGTGAAGAACGCCGATCTCAACTGCGGCATTTTCAGGAACTCGTCAACTGTCACGGGCTTGCTCAGAAGCTGCCACTTGGGTTCCGTGGGAAAATGGTGGTAGATGAACTCCTCTGGCGCGGTGAAAAAGAAATGTTCGTCCAAGTCTTTAGAATAGGCGCCACCCAGTCCTATGTGCCCGGCTCCCCACGCACAGTCTACCAAACGCCACTGCCCGTCAATCTGCACGGCGTTCCACTGGTGCGAGCAGGCCGAGGTCAACGGCGACCCCACCGTGTATCCCAACCCTTTGGCGTTCCCGGATATCACTGCCACTTTGAGGCCCATGGCGACGCCAAGCTTCTCAAACAGGTCGGCGTATCCTGAGCATATGGCAGATCGTGCGATGAGCGTGTTGGCCGCCGGCGATTCGGACGATCCCTGCCCGGCGTGTGACTGCGCCCCATAAGCTATTCTGTCCGCTATCCAGCGGTAGGCGGCACGGGCTTTCTCGGTGTCGTTCCGCGCATACTTTGAGAGGTAGGCGGCAAGCGTGGGTATGGACTGCTCAACTCCACCCGGGGCATTGAGCGCATGCTGGTCTATATCGGTGAAGTCCTGTGAGGCGTGCGAAAACGGCGCACAGAAGATCACTCCTGCGGCCGTCATACACAACAGGGAAAGCACGGCAAGTCGGTGTTTTATTTGTCCATCCATTGACTGTGGCCACACATAGGCTCAACTCGTAAGACGAGAAAGGTGTACTCTATTGTTCCACTGATGACCTTGAATACAAACCCGGCGGATTACCGGGTTCGGTCCGTCGCTCTGAAGGAGTCCCGTGTCCGCACCGCGAAAAGCAACAAAGGCAATATCCGCCAAAGGAGTAGTTCAGTGAAGTTCGACTTTTTCGATGTTAATACCTTCCTTGGCCTGCCGACCAGGAATACGGTCAAGTCGCCCGCGTCAGCAGCGGAACTGCTTGCGGAGATGGACGCTGCCGGGATCAGCAAGGCGGTAGCGTGGCACATCGCCCAGCACGACTACGATGCCGCCGAGGGAAACCGCCTGCTCAGCGAGGCGATCACCGATGAAGACCGGTTGATGGGATGCTGGACGATCCTCCCTCCGCAGACCGGCGAGGTTGTCACCGACGACTTCTTCGCCCGCATGAAGCAGAACCTCATCGTCGCCCTGCGCGTATTCCCACAGGAGCACCATTTCCTCATGAATGGACTGACCATGGGCGGCCTGATGGACCAGCTATTCCAGCGCCGCATCCCGCTGCTGCTCTCGCTGACTCGCGGTTTCACCTGGGAGCGCGTCCACGCGTTCTGCAAGGAGTTCCCGTTCGCGCACACCATTCTCTGCGATATAGGCATTTGGGGTGTGGACCGGTACACCTGGCCGCTGCTCGATGCCTGTCCGAACCTGTACCTGGAGACCAGCATGCTCTCGCTGGAGGACGGCGGGGTGGAGGCCGGGGTGAAGCGCTTCGGGGCCGAGCGGTTCCTCTTCGGCAGCGGTTTTCCTGAGAGATACGCGCAGGCGGCTGTACTCCAGTTGCTTCATGCGGAGATATCGGATGCCGACAAGACCCAGATCGCATCCGGGAACCTGATGCGCCTGGTGGAGGGCATACGTTATGAGTAGATCAGCGCTTCAGGACCAGTTCTACGAGCTTGGCTGCGCGCCCGACTGCCCGGTCTACGATATGCACGCGCATATGGGGCCGTACAACGGCATCTACCTCTCCAGAAACGATGCGGAGTCCATGGTCCGCGCTGCCGACCACGCCGGGGTCAAGCTGGTGGTCTTCAGCCATCACGCCGCGCTCTTCTGCCCGGAGATCGGGAACGCTCCCTCGATAGAGGCCGTGCGCAGGTTCCCCGACAAGCTTCGCGCTTACTGCCTGATCAACCCGAATTACCCCGATATCGTCCGCCGTGACGTGGAGACCTATGACCAGTACGCGGATGTCTACGTCGGGTTCAAGTATCTGGCTGATTATCACGGCTACCCGATCTCGGACGAGCGATATCAGTCCGCCTGGGAACTGGCGAACGACAGGGGGCTGCTTGTGCTGATGCACACCTGGGGCGGCAGCGGGTACGACGGCCCAGGTGAGGTGCGCAAGGTCGCCGAGCGGTACCCGAACGCGAAGATCCTGATGGGCCACTCGTGTCACGGCGAATGGGACAAGGCGATTGGCCTGGCGAACGACTTTCCGAACGTGTATCTGGAGTTGTGCGCGGTGCCTGACGAGCGCGG
>JANYKG010000007.1 GCA_025358205.1 Armatimonadota bacterium | reverse complement strand
AAGAAATGCCCTGAACTATTTATCAAAGAGCCTGCTCACCTGCGGAACACTCTGTTCACAACGTGGTGAGACTTGACAACTGATCACTGATGACTGATCACTTTATCGGGTCCCGTTCCGGCGTGCCTGCCTTGCGGGGGTAGGCGCGGGGGGTCTGCTCGGTCTTGCGCACGATGATGAGGGACCGCTGAAGATCGCTATTCGGCAGGACGAACCTGTGAACGGACTCCAGCTTGCCGCCGAGGACGCTTATCGCTCGGGATGCTTCCGCGAGTTCGTCGTCCACATCAGGGCCTTTCCACGCGATGAACGCCCCACCGGTCCGGCAGAACGGCACGCACAGCTCGCAGAGGACGTTCAGCTTGGCTACGGCGCGCGCCACCGCGAAGTCGTACTCCCAACGGAACGCCCGCACCTGGCCGAGATCCTCAGCCCGTCCGTGGAGTATCTTCACGTTCGGCAGTTCCAGTTGGCCCACCACGTCTTCCAGGAAGGTTAGGCGTTTCTTCACCGAGTCCGCGAGAGTGAGCTTGAGGCCGGGGAGCGCGATCTTGAGGGGTATGCCGGGGAAACCCGCGCCGGTGCCCATATCTATCATCTTCGCGCCGGGCGGGACCTGCACGTACTTGAGCAGGCTGAGCGAATCCAGGTAGTGCTTGACGGCGATCTCCTCCGGCTCGGTGATGCGCGTCAGGTTGAACCTGGCGTTCCACTCCAGCAACAGGGCGGTGTACCTGACGAAGGCATCAAGCTGCTTCTCGTCCAGCCTTACGCCAAGCGCCGTAGCCCCCGACTCAAGGATTTCTCTCGCACTCATGCACTTCTCGCTCTCGTTCAAAAAAGGGCGCACGTCGTTCCGTGGAACTCCGGGCGCCCCTACGATTCGGTTCTTGGTTCACTCCGCAATCCGCAATCCGAAACCCGCAATCATTTGGCGGGCCGCTTGGCCTTCCACGGCAGCAACGGTACCGGCGCAGGCTCTGGGAAGACCTTCGCCTTCAATCCTGCCGCCAGCTTGTCCGCGTCCGCCCTCTGGCTGAATGCGAAGGCCACCGCACCCGGAAGTCCGTGGTCCAGAGACTGCTTCATCTGGTCTACCGCACCGTCAAGGGCGCTGTCGCTCATGACCATAACTGTGGATAGGGCAACTCGGCCGTAAGCCCATTTCTTCATGCCCTCCAGCCAGTCTATATACCACGCCTGGTCTCGCTCCCTGGTGGGGTTCTTGTAGTTCATCGGCATGTTCACGTCAAGAAGGCCCTGTTCCATCCACAGCCGCCAGTCCTGGAATGTCGCAGTATAGGCGTCGGTCTTGTTCCACGAAGTCGGGCACGGACCCCAGGGGATTGTCGCAGCGGAGAACGTCACATACGGCTTCTGGCGGTCTATTTCCTTCTTGATATCGCGCACCATCTGGGTGACCTGCTCGCGCCGCCAGCGTGCCCAGGTCAGGTCCTTGGGATCGGGCTTGCCGGTGCGGTTGTAAGCCTTGTTGAACCGCGAAACGGCGATGTCACTATAGCCCCAGTCTCTGCCGGGATAACGCACGAAGTCGAGCATAATGCCGTCCACGTCGTACTTACTCAGGATATCGCCAATGATCTTGACCGTGTAATCCCGAACCTCGGGGATGCCCGGGTCCAGGAACTGACCGTCGCCGGAGCTGTTGGACTTGCCATCAATGGTCTTATTCAGCCACTCGGGATGCGTGTTCGTGATATGATTCGGATAGGGAGCTTTGCCGCCGCCCCACACACGGTACACGTTTACCCACGCCCACACCTGGATGCCGTTCTCGTGGCTCTTCTTGACGGCATAACCTATCGGGTCGAAATCCTTGTCGCCCTTGATGTTAGCGGCACGGGGTTCGTAAGCTGAGTTGTAATAGGCGTCTCCGACCTTCCGAGCCTGGAACATGATCACGTTCATGTTGCAGCTTTTCGTCCACTTGATCGTGTCGTCAATCTCCTGCGCGCTCAGCATACCGGGAATCCAGGTGTGTACCTGAACGCCTCGGAACTCCGGTTTCACCGCGGAGTACGCGCATCCCGCTGTCACCGCGAGTAGCATAGCCATGATTGCAGCCAGCCTGAACTTCATTTTCTTTGTCCTCTTTCGTTATCAATGTCAACTAACATAACCGCAACGCAATGAAAGATTATCTGCAAAAACTTACATTACGCCGGAGCAATGAAAGATCGCTTTCATTCCTGTGCAAACGTTCCAAACGGTTTGCACATTCTAGCATGTTTGACGGGATTATGGTATCCAATGTTCACGGTTACCATCCACCGGATGTTAGCCGGGCAGTGCCAGACGAGCCGAACCCGCCGGGGCACACCTCGGATGCCGCGCGCAAGGCCAATGCCAGCGCCATCACGCAGTCGTCGTGGCAGCCGCGTTTTGCCCCCGTGCGCACATTGCCGGATTCGGTCAGCTCATATTCGTAGAACTGCAGTTCCGAGGTCAGCCGGTCATCGTCCGGTATCGCAAGCTCCCTATGCGCCAGTCTCACTGCCAGATTGTCCACCAATTGACGCTTGGATTGCGCGGTAAAGACCAAACCGTCCACGGCGATGTTCAGACTGCGGTCGGTCCACAATGCCTCACGCAGCATCTCCAGCACCGGGTCGCCCACGGAAGTGCCATCTGCGCATACCGCCGAAACCCCGTGCGCCGCCAGCGTGTCGCACACCCGCCGCACCTGAGATCGCCAATCCATGCGGTTGAACCTATCCAGCGCGATCACCCGGTACCTTGGCTCGTTGGTCGTCAGTGCGAACCCTGCCGCCTCAAGCACAACCACAGCAGTGTAGTCCGAGTACCGCGCCCAGTCCACGCCTGCGAGACGCGCAAATCGTGGATCGCCCAGCGTGGTCTGCGGCATCTCCATGACCGCCGCGCGGATATCCGCCCATGGGAAGACGGAGTTGGTATCATCCACGAACTCAGCTTCATACTCCACGCGAAACTGCCGATCCGAAATCTGCGCCCGCTGATTCTCAATGTACTCGCGGCTGATATGCGGGTTGGTCCACGATGGGTAACGGAAGCTCTTGACCCGGTTGCCGCCCTCCATGCCGGTGACGAACGCCTGGTAGAAATGGTTCTTGCCGAAAGGAGTAGAAATCATGATCAGGCGTCCGTTCCGGTCTGCCAGCATCGGCCCGATTACTTCCTGAATCACCTCATCGCGCACGAATGCCGCCTCGTCCACTATCACCCTGTCGGCGGACTGCCCGCGCAGATTCCGCCCATCGCGGTCGGCAGTCCGGGCAGTGATTCGGCTTATGACTGAGAGTTTTTCAGCATCATACACGCGAATGTCCGGGTACGGACTCCTAACGCTGCGTACACGGCTGCGGATGTCGTCCGTGGTCAGCAGCAGACGTTCCACCGTGCCGGAGATCAGCCTGCTCTGGTCGCATGTCGGCGCAACTATCATCTGGATGGAGCCGGGATACGCGAGCGACCATGTGGCGATGTCTACCGCCGCCGACTCGGTTTTGCCCCACCTGCGCCCACACGCCGCCACCTTCACCGGGTGGTCATCCAGCAGCCACTCGCGCTGGGAGTCGTGTGGTTTCCATCCCCACATCTCGCATGCCTTCGTCAGCCTTGACTCGGGGGTCTGGTCACTCACAATCGTCACCCCCGCTCTTATCGAATAGCCGTTCTACGGCCTTATGTTGATTGGTGGAAAGCATTTGTTTACCTCGTGGATTGGGAACGTATGTTCGCCAAGTAAGTCAGTTTTGATTGTTCGTAAAACGAATAATCAAAGGCATCCTGAGCATTATTCACTCTGTCCGTGAATAATGCGGATCCGTGGTGATCTTCCGGCAGGATTGTCCGGGGACGAGCAGAGGAGACTCTACCTCACAGATATAGGCAGAGTGAAGGCGCAAACTGTATTAACAGACCTTCACAAATCGGCGCAGACGAGGCAGGCCTGCATTATGCCTTCTCCGCACAATGCAGGCCGGTATGAGGATCATTCACGTTCTTCGGGATAATCCGCTCATACTTACAGGTTGTCCAGCACGCTCGAAAGCGTGTCCGGGTCGCCGCGCAGGATATAGCCCCTTAGTCCGCCGTCCTTCACCATCTTCAGCGCGTCGGACACTGCAGGCATCGCGTCTGAAACGGCGTCAGGCGGAAGGCCGATGACAGCCGGCACCACCGCCGCATGCCTGATCACCGCACGGTGAAGATCCAATACCGCGGCTGAATCGGTTTTCTCAAGCGTGTAGTTGGTTCCGGTCTGCGGTGCGCGAACCCCCGCAAGCGGTATGATGGCGTCAAGTCCTGCCAGTTTCGACCAGGCGACCGGCGACTGGTCGGCAGAGCCGAGGTTCACGGTGACGGAGAATATGCCATCTGCGTTCTTCTTCTTGTAGGCTGCGCTAACGTCGCTCAGCAGGCCGGTCAGGTGTCCGCGGCGGAATATGTCCCACAACGCAAACGCCGAGGAATCCGTGTCCGACCTTACGCTTTGCGGATCTACATCTATCGGGTCTACCTGGTTCAGACGTATCATGTCGCGCCGGACCTCCACGTTGTATCCATAACTGGGGGAGAGATCCTCGCCACCCAGAATCAGAGGCTCCGGTTTTGCATAGTCCACCTCGTCCAGACAGATGCCGGCGACATCATAGTTTGTGGCTATTTCTTCGGCGAGCGCAGCCAGCAGACCGGGCAGTCTCGACGAAGCTGGGCACAGAAACACTCTCGTGTCCGCAACAGAAGTCTCGTCCGGTTTTAGTATCTTCATCTCAGCCTGCTGCCACTTGCTCTGCTCCGCGAACGTCCTGCCCAGCAGGTTCCGCGCGTACAGTGCGGGATAGCGAGTGGATGCGGGCGGCGGGTTGTCGGCATCTCCCCAGAGGGTGGTTTCCAAAACCGCTTGGACCTTCATCCCAGCGGCATCGGCGATCTTCAGTGCGGACCTAAGCGCATCGGAATCCTGGACGCCACTCTCATCAGGAAACACCTTGCTGGGGTAGAGGGTCCGACCGTTTCGCAGCACAGGAAGGAAGATGGTGTCGAATCCCTTCGCCTTCGCTTTGCTCACCAGCGCACCGAAATTGTCTATATCAAGGTCGGTCAGCCAAAGAGCCTTTACTGTGGTTTTCAGCGCAATCTTCTTCACAGTGCCGGTATCGGGTTCCACCGGGGTGGTATCTGCTTCCGCGTCCGCGCCTGCCGACGTTGGCGCCGCTGCGATAACTGCGGTTTCCGGCTTCAGTTCGGTAACCGCCGGTTCCTCCACCGTTGAAGAAAGCGGCATCTCTATCAGGTAGTTGCCACTCTGGTCTCGAATGATCATCGCCGCATTGAATGTCACGGGCGCATATGCTAAAGCGCTAATCACCTTCTCCATCGCCGGATAGCCTTCATTGATGACCATCCTGTTGTCCACCACGACCTGCGTAGACGGTGACGCGTAGACCGCTTGGTCTACCGCTGGAACTCCATATGATTGATCGTATCCCAATCCTATCAAAGCTGAGTTCAGCCAGTTCAACTGAAACGGAGTCATTGTGTAGAAGAACAGCGACCGGTTGTAAGCCACCTGCTCGCGTTGCAGCGGAGTCAGCGCCCAGGGAGCATCATACTTGGCGGGGAATGGCATGGAGGTATACACCCAGTCCCTAATGCGCTTTCTCTGCAGACCGGCCAGTTCAACCTTCTTCGCCTCCGCATACCGCGCGATCCACCGGCTGACGGCCGCCCCCTGAGGGTCGCGGCTCAGAAAGAACATATCACCCACCATTCGCCATTTTCTGTTCGTGACGGTCTCTATCGCGGACAGTGCGGGTTTCAGCTTCAGGTCTCCTGCATACCAGGCCACGGTCATATCGCCGTCACGCCGGTCAACGTAGAATTCGGATGAGGTCTGCTTGCCAAGCTCTGCGCACAAATCCTTCAGAGTCCAGGATTTCTCAGGGATATTTACGGACAGCACCATGCGCTCATCCGAAGTCCAGTCTGCCGCGAATACCGCTGACGACAGGGTCAGCAGTATGAACACCAGCCACAGTCCTTTATTCCGCAATCCGAAATCCGCAATCCGCAACGCTGGTCGGTTTGTCATTTTGCGCCTCCCTGCAGCAGGATGTACCTGGTGGAATCCAGGCGTATTAGTTTGCTGCCCTGTGCGGCGGGATCAGGCACCGATAGATACGGCAGTGTGGCAAACATCACTGTCACCAGCTTCGGCAAAGGCAGTTGGGTGACAGTGTCTCCCGCATCGGTCATGCCGGTATTCGGCGGGGAGAGCAGCCCAGCCAGCACGTTCCGTTGATAGTCCGTCATATCCGCGTACCCCATGGGGTAGCCGGAGGAAAGCGCGTAGAATTCCTGGTTGGTGAGTGATCCCAGCATGCGAGACATGCCCTGCCTTGGGTCCAGCGGCTCGACTACCTCAGTGGATGTTACATCGGCCTGCGCTGCTTCGGGCGGTTTGGCGAATATCACTACGCCGTCATTCAGTGACCACGACATACCGGTGGACGTTGCCAGTGCGTCCAAAACCTGCCGAACGGTTTGCCCGTTCATCGCCATTACAATGCCCTTCGCAGGCGAACCGGGCGCTATTACCGAGATATCCGCCGCGTGTGCCACCATCGCGGCTGCCACCTGCATGGACGCATCGCGCAGGTCCACATTGATGGTCACATCCAGCGCAGACTCGCCAGGCGGGGCGGCGTACACGGCTGCAGTAAAGCAAAGCAGGGCAAGGATACTGAGGACATAGATGGATCGTGTTGTCAGGGCCATGGTTTAACTCCATAATTTAGAAAATCCACGGTCAAACTTCACCGGGGTCGGGCTGTTCGAGCCAGGATACAACTGTTATACCCTCACATGGGACAAATCCCACATGCATTCTAGCACAGGTTGCGCTTGCTCGCAATATTGACCTTCAGACGCCTCCGTCATATAATGAACTCATTATGAGATGCCTGGCGCTCGACACCACAACCGATGTATGCAGCCTCGCGCTTGCCGATGAATCCGGCCTGATCGCCGGGTATGATTTCGCGAACAAGCTGGACCTCTCTCGCCGTCTGATGCCGAACATCGTCGCGATGCTGAAGGATTGCGGCCTTCAAACGAGCGATGTTCAGGCGGTTGCTGTCTCGCTCGGCCCAGGTTCGTTCACCGGACTGCGTTTGGGCGTGACCACGGCGAAAACCCTGGCACAGGCGCTGAACATACCCATCGTCGGGATAGTCACCCTCGACCTGCTTGCGCATCAGTTCGACTACCTGCCTGACGCACTGGTCTGCCCGCTCATCAAGGTGCGCAAAGGCGAGGTATACTACGCCTTCTACCGCACGGCCGGCGGCACGGTCGAGCGCCTCACCGAATATGCAGCCGGCATGATAGAAGACATTTCCGCTTCTCCCATTATCTCCGGAATCTCCGTGTCTCGGTGTCTAATCTCTCCGGATTCCCCCAATACGGAATACGAAATACGAAATACGGAACACGCAATACTGTTTTCTGGCGACGGCCTTGCTGCCAGCCTGCCTACTCTCTCTGACGCACTTGGCGAGTGCGCTGTTCCCGCCCCGGCGTGGCTATCATACCCCAAGGCATCCATCCTCGCACGCCTCGCGCTGGAGCGGATATCCTCCGGCCAGGCAGATGACTTCATGACTCTCACGCCCTTCTACATCCGCAAGTCCGCCCCCGAGCACCGCGCAGACAAAGGCGTGTAGCAAACAAAAGAAACTTGCAACTTTCTGAATCTCTGGGTTACTATGTGTGTAGATGCGTTCCCATTGAAAAGGAGTTCAGACATGAAGGCTACCCGCAGGCTGGATGTACTCTCCATTATCGGCGGCATACTGGCGGTAGGGATGCTCACTGCATCGGCTATCTACATCCATAGGATGAGCGCCGATTCCTACTGCTCTTCGTCTGAGAAACTGAGACAGGCCATGTTGAAGTGCCTGCCGACGCCGGACATGCGCGCCGACCTGGAACTGGCCGCGCCGTGGGACAGCAAGCACGATGTCAAAACACGACTGCCCGCCCTCCGAAACGCCGTCAAAGACTACCCGCAAAGCGCGCGCCTTCAGCTTCGCCTCGGTGCGCTTACCGAAGGGGCGGAATCAACGAAAGCCCTGGAGCAGGCTGCCCGGCTAGACCCGACAAACGCCCTCCCTATCTACCTCCTCGCGAACAAAGCAGTATCGAGCGGCAAGCTGGATGAGAGCATTTCACTGGTCAAGCAGGCCAATAGTCTCAATCACATGGACTGGTATCCGCTGCCGTTCGAGGGATGCAAGGGCGACGGTACACTGGAACTGGACATGATAGCTGCGAACTCCTCGCTCTTGTTCGCCTGTAACAATACTCGGACAGTATCTCGGAGGCTGACCGAGCATGCGTCCTCGCTCCATGCGACAGGGAAGACGCCGGAGGCGCTCCTCATCCTCAGCGAGGTGAAGAAGACTGGGTGGAACCTGATTCGCAAGGACAAGAACACGTCCTACGAACTGATGGTTGGCATCGCTATCGTCCAGAAGGCTCATAAGGTCGAAAAGAAGATTTACACCGAGACACACAACCAGACCGGACTGGAGCAGGTAGCCCGCGAGAACAAGGAGATGATGAGGCTGAAGGCCGGAGGAATTGCATGGGTGCAACAGTGCAATGACATTCTCGGTCAGGGTGTCAATGCGCTATCGTTTGTCGCTCTCTCGTCAGTGGTCGGTTCGGGTATCCCGCAAGCCTGGTTGCTGCTGGTATGCCTTCTCAGTTGGGGCATCCTCGCGCTCAGATCACGAGGCATCCCGGCGTCCGAGTACCATGAAGCTGCGACAGAGAGGGCATTTCCTGCTGGGCGGCTTGTCAAGGTGTACGCGCTGATGTTCGTAGTCCTGGCGACTGTCACAGCAGGCGCCACACGCGTGGCGCTGTCAGCCCAGAACGACCGCATGAGCGCCATGACTGCCACTGCTTGTATGGTGATTCCCCGTGTGCTTGCCCTCGTGGTCCTGATCTGGGCGGCGGCAGCGTACAGAAGATCGTACAAGAGCATCGTCCGTGCTGCGAACAACGAGGCTCCCGCGCCGTGGAAGGGCTACCCGATTGCCGATAAGCGAGAGCGACAACGCAGGCTGACAGGCGTCTGCGGCGGAATGGTCATCACGCTGGCACTCATGATCGCCGTGCTCACGCTATACTCGAAAACAACGATGAACAGCTATCCGTGGGAGATTGACCCCTTCCCCGCGGGCATCTACAAACTGGAGTCCAAGTACGTCGCCGATCTGGTCGCGGGCAAGGTGAAAGTCCCTGAAACCTACATCAAGGCCGAACAGAAGTGGTTCATTGACTCCCTGAAAACGGGTGCAAAACCGTTCGGGCGAGGCGCGCAATGACACCCGCCCGCGCGGAAGGAACCCACACTTAGATACCGGCCTTGAAAACCGGAATCAGCAGCAGTTTGCTGATGACCTCGGCGACGATCATGGCTATCACGAACGCGGCGGCCATCTTTCCGCCGGTCATCTTGCTGGCAGTCTTGAAGCCGTAGAGCAGCGCTGCTATCATCCATGCGCTGAGCATCAGAATCACAAGTGATCCCACTATCACCGCTGGGGTCAGCAGATCCTGAGGTCTGATAGTCACGGCATCGCCGGTCGCGGTGACGGCCTTCAGCATGGCCTTACCAAGCAGATCCCTGGACGATATGAGCGCCGCGAAGATGAACGGAAATCGTCCCAGCCCTGCCGCTGCCAGGTGGTCGCTCACACTGCCTCCACCGCCGAAAACCCGCGAGAAGACCATGAACATTATGCCCAGAGTCAGCCAGGCGATCAGCGATTCCGCCGCGACCAGACCAGCGGATGGAGCCTTGTTTGTGATGTGCAGGTCCAGCGCGCCGTCCAAGTGTACGCCGCCCCAAAACGCCACGCCGAAAAGCAGCACTACGACCACAAGCGCGCCTATCAGGCCGTTCAGTCGTCCCAGCGCCGCCAGCGGGTTGTAGAAGATTCTGCCGTTCATGATGCCACCTCGTACTTTCGTGGAGAATTCTATCCTATAATCTACACTCAGTTGACGGTCTTGTCAATCTGCCCGGTTCGCTAATTTTCAACCCGCGAACGCTTGCCAGGAAGGGGCCTTCGGCCTTATAATGCACTGGTTTTCCGGCGCGTGTATCCATCTGATGCCGGAGATCCCCAACGATGTGGATTTGCTACCCGGAAGGCTAGACGATATGATAATTCATCAGAAGGGCGACGTGGTAGAGCTGAAAGGCTCGCTGGACGCAAACCATTGGCTTGCGCTGAGATCCGTAGTCAGCCTGCAACTGAAGGCTCATCCCCTCGGTATCGTGATAGACGGCAGAGGTCTGACAGACATCAACGAGGCGGGTGCGCAGACATTCACAGATGCCAGTGAGTTCATCCAGGCGCACAATGCGCGAGTGGTTGTGGCCGGACTCTCGTCACATATCATCGAGGAGATTCGGCACATACCCGGCGCACGTTCGCAGCTTCCGTTGGCAGCTTCCGTGGAGGAGGCGCGCGCATCGTTGGTGGTGGGCGGTATAGAGTCCGTGCCCGAGGCCAAACGCAAGCCCGCAATCCTGGTGCCGCTGTTGGGCGAATGGCGCAAGGCGGTTGATTATGCTGCAGTCTACGCGGACAAGGCTACCGAACTCCATCTACTTTACGTGATAGAGGTTCCTCGCGCGCAGCCGCTCGGTGTGCCTCTCCCTGATAAGGAACATGATGCGACTGAGACTCTGGATGAGGCGGAAAAGGAACTCGGACGCAGAGGATTCACCGTTCGCAGAATGATTACACGCGCCCGTATTGCGGTGGAGGGTGCGGCAAAGTTTGCGTCAGATACCCAGCCACAACTGGTGGTTGCTGCCTACTCCAAGGCGGAATTGCAGAGGGGTGGCGACGGCCATGATGTGATAGGCTCTCTTGCGGGAGAGACTCCCGGCAATGTGATTATCTACTGCGTGGACGATGGGCCTTCCGGTGAGTCTACGCGTAATGCTACGGTTCTTGTTCCGCTTCTGGGCGCGTGGACGAAGGCTGTTGACTTCGCCGGCGAATACGCAAGCAAACTCAATCGTGATCTCAGTCTGCTTTATGTCATCCAGGTGCCGCGCATATCCCCACTGGACACACCACTTCCTGAAATGGACCGAGAGGCACAGCAGACTCTGGCTGAGGCGGAGCGCATAGCCCGCAAACTTAGGGTGCCAGTGCGTAAAGCCACTTCCAGGGCCAGAGATATAATCGAAGGGGCAGGGAAGTTCGCCGGGCAGACGCGACCGGAATTGGTGGCAGTGGCGTACTACAAGGATGAACTGATAGAGAGGGGTGCGCGGTTTTCGGTAGTCACTACTCTATGTCAGGAAGCGCCGTGCGATGTTGCCTTGTACTGCGCGAAGTCGGACTAGCGCGGGCTAAGGAAGATTCACCTGGCCGCAACCGCCGGCCCAAGAATGGAACGAATATGTGGAATTTTTTCAGACGCATGCTGTTTGGCAGCCCGCTGCCCTCAAGCCGCGCAATCCATGAGCGGTTGATCAAGTTCATAGCGCTGCCGGTGTTTTCGTCAGATGCTATCTCGTCAGTCGCATACGCTAACGAGGAAGTGCTGCTGACTCTTGCGGTTGCCGGTGTAGCTGTTGCCACCAGCCCAATTTCCTTGAACATAGTCCTGGCCATTATTATTCTGCTGGCCATTGTGGCAACATCGTACAGGCAGACGATCTTCTCCTATCCGTCGGGCGGCGGGTCGTACATAGTCGCGAAGGAGAACCTGGGAACGGCTCCGGGTTTGACTGCCGGAGCGGCGTTGATGATAGACTACGTGCTGACCGTCTCCGTCAGCGTTTCCTCCGGTGTGGCGCAGATCCTCTCTTTTGCTCCACCGGAGATACAAGCGAAACGAGTGCTGATCTGCATAGCGGTCATAGCCATCATCGCTTTGGCCAACCTCCGAGGCGTACGTGAATCAGGCGCTCTCTTTGCCACACCGACGTATCTGTTCATCGGGTCGGCGCTTGTCATGATAGTCATTGGAGTGTATAAGATCCTCTTCGCCCCGCAACTGATTCACTACACTCCGCCGACTGTCGGCGTGCCGATTGCCACACAGCAGGGCGCCAGTGGACTGATCTTTGCGTTCATTGTACTCAAGGCGTTTGCCAGCGGGTGTTCGGCGATGACAGGTACGGAAGCCATCAGCAACGGCATACCTGCTTTCAGACCGCCGGAATCGAAGAACGCGGCCACCACACTGGTCTGGATGGCAGCCATCCTGGGCACCATATTCCTCGGAATCGGCTTCATAGTGTGGAAGCTGCACATTGTACCGATAAGCCAGAATGCCGCAAACTACCAGACGGTGTTCTCTCAGATAGCCACGGTGCTTGTGGGCAGGGGCTGGTTCTACTACCTCTTCCTTGGTTCGACTATGGGCATCTTGGTGATCGCTGCAAACACCGCGTTCGCCGACTTCCCCAGGCTCGGTTCCATCATGTCCCGAGATCGGTTTCTGCCCAGACAGCTCTACAACGTCGGCGACCGGCTGGTCTTTTCGAACGGCATTTTGCTTCTTTCGCTGCTCGCCGCGCTGCTAGTCGTTATGTTCAAGGGGGTTGTCAGTCACCTGATTCCTCTATACGCAATCGGCGTCTTCCTGTCCTTCACGCTTTCCCAGAGTGGAATGGTGAAGCA
>JANYKG010000164.1 GCA_025358205.1 Armatimonadota bacterium | reverse complement strand
CCTGGATGTGACCGAGAGCTTTGGTACCGCCGGCGTCTCGCCCGCTTCCGGATCGGGGGTAGCCGGCGAGACGCCGGCGCTACCTTCTGGCGTGAAAGAGATCACCTTCTTCATGGAGCGCTACGGTCACTGGCAGCCCGCGTATACCGACGACTGGTACGTTGACCTCATCAACCCCAAGTGCGTCAGCGAGTTCATCCGCACCACGCACGACGAGTACTACCG
Source organism: Armatimonadota bacterium (assembly GCA_025358205.1). Taxonomy (GTDB): domain Bacteria; phylum Armatimonadota; class UBA5829; order DTJY01; family DTJY01; genus JANYKG01. The sequence continues at coordinate 7,267 of JANYKG010000164.1, read as the reverse complement.
CCGCTTCGGCAAATATTTCGGCAACACCGTCGCGGGCATCTTCACCGATGAACCCGGCTTCTACCAGACGCTGTGGGACCGTGATCCGGACACGAACATCTGGACCGGCGAGTTTCTGACCGAGTTTCAGGAGATCAAAGGTTATGACCTGAAGCCACACCTCGCCGCGCTCTGGGACGCCACCGCCGACTACCGCCGTGTCCGCGCGGATTACTACGACGTGGTCTCCATCCTGTTCCGCGACGTGTTTTTCAAGCCCATCTACGAGTGGTGCGAGGCGCGCGGCGTGGAGTCCATCGGCCATGTCACCATTGAGGAGGATCTGAAATATCACCCGCGCATGTTCGGCGGCTTCTTCCGCAGCATGGAGTTCCTCCACGTCCCCGGCGTCGACGAGATCGGCCAACTGCGCAAGAATCCGGACGAGATCACGCCCAAGCTCGGCAGTTCCGCCGCCCACATGTTCGGCCGCCACCGCTGCATGAGCGAGACCTTCGGCGTCTACGGATGGAAGCTGACGATAGAGGAAATGAAGGCCACCACCGACCTGCAGTACGTTCGCGGCATCAACTTCTTCGTCCCGCACGCCTTCTACTATTCGATCGAGGGCGAGCGCAAGGAAGAGTGTCCGCCTAGCGAGTTCTGCCAGAACGTCTGGTGGAAGTATTTCAAGCATTATGCGGACTACGTGGGCCGTCTGAGCTACATGAACACGCTCGGCAACCATGTCGCCGATGTCGCGGTCTACTATCCGCTCCCCAGCGTCTGGGCCGAGATCACGCCGACCGACACGACCATCCCCGATGTCATGGACGCGCGACTGAAAGAGGTCTCCGCCCTCCTGCTCGCCAATCAGCACGACTTCGATTACGTGAACGACGACGCCATCCGCACGGCGGTCTACGGCGGCGGCCAGTTCCACATCAACGAGGAGGGGTTCAGCGTCCTGGTGATCCCTGCTGCCATCGTCATGGCCGTGGACACTGCGGAGCGCCTGGCGGAATACGTGCGCCTGGGCGGAACCGTCATCGTTTGGGGTAACATCCCCAGGTACGCGGTTATCAACGGCACCGACAAGCAGTTGAGCAAGGTCATGTTCAACCTGGCGACCAACCCCGGCAAGGGATGCCTCTACCAGGTTATGAACGCCGCCGAGGTAATCACCGTGCTGGATAGCCTAGCCAACCGGGACGTGGAACTCGACACCGCCCAGCCGGACGTGAACTACCTGCACAGGCGTAGCGGATCGGCTGATATCTACTTCCTCACCAACCGCTCCGCCAAGGAGCGCAGTTTCACGGCGACCTTCCGATGCGGGAATGCCCCCAGGATTTGGGATCCGGAGACTGCGCAGGTGCAAGAAGTCATTCACTTCAACCAGGCGGACGGCTGCACCAGTATGCCGGTCAAGCTCCCCGGCTTCGGCTCAACCTACATCGTCTTCACTCCGGCTGACGACCATCCGCACGTTCAGGATGCCAACTTGCCGAAGATCACATCGTGTACGGACAAGGCGGTTCGCGGGGTCGTGGACAGCGCGGGCGAATACTACGCGGTGGCTGTGTGTGATAGCGAGCCTGTTCGCCGGACGGGGACTGTCGCGAGCATCCCGGAGCCGGTAACCCTCGCGGATGGCTGGACGTTCCGCTTGGAGAGCGAGGAGAAGCCTGTTGCGGTTAAGCTCGGCGTGTCGTGGACGGAGCAGGGGCTGCCGGACTATTCCGGGTCGGCGGTCTACTCGGCGGAGTTCGTGCTGTCGGCGGAGTATGTCGGACGCCCGGTGACGCTCGATCTGGGCGAGGTTCGGGAAACTGCGGAAGTGATAGTGAACGGCATCGCGGCGGGCACGCGGCTCTGGCGGCCATACACGCTGGAGGTCGGCAAGCTGCTGCGCGAAGGCCCGAACACGCTGGAAATCATCATCACCAACACCCTGGCCAACCGCTTCACGGAAGAAAAGCTCCCCTCCGGTCTCCTCGGCCCGGTAACGCTGGTGCCGCACGCGGAGATTGTGCTGGAGTAGAACCAGCGGCTTGCGCAGATGTATGCCACGGGGTATAATTGCGTAGAGCCTTCTTGTTCGAGACGACAACAGTGCTGCGATGCTAGCGAGGAAGGTAACATGGCGACGGCAGAACAAGTTACGATGCTGATCAAGTCATACTACGAACAGGACAAAGAGCGCTTCACGACTATTGCCCTGCAGATGGCCGCACATGAAGCCCGGCTCGGACATACCTCGGTAGCACACGAGATAAGGGGCATCATAGACAATGCGAAAGTCAAACCATTTCACGTCACCTCCATCAAGAAGGATGTAGACGATCTGGTTCTCTTGTCTGATCCTTCGTCTCGTCTCATTGATGTCATCGCCGAGCCATCGGCACACAAACGCCTCGGTAGGGTCATCCGCGAGTACAAGCAACGAGATAAACTGACCAAGCATGGTCTCTCCAACCGTCGAAAACTACTACTTGTGGGACCTCCTGGTACGGGCAAAACGATGACTGCCTCCGCACTGGCAAGCGAGTTGCATTTTCATCTCTACACCGTCCTGATGGACAGGTTGGTTACTAAGTATATGGGCGAGACGAGCGCGAAGCTTCGGCTCATCTTCGACATGATCCGAGAAGAGGATGGTGTCTATCTGTTCGACGAGTTTGACGCGATCGGTGCCGAACGTGCCATGGAGAACGATGTGGGCGAGATGCGTCGGGTGCTGAATTCTTTCCTCCAATTCATTGAACAAGACAGATCACGCAGTCTAATTGTAGCAGCGACCAACAATCCGAGATTGCTCGACCAAGCATTGTTCAGGCGTTTTGATGACATATTGTACTATCATCTGCCAAGCGAAGACGACGTTAGACGTCTGATCGGTAACATCCTGGGACGGTTCCGCATAGCGGATGAGGTGCCTCCTGACGTCATATCCGCAGCAACAGGGTTAAGCCATGCTGAGATATCCTTGGCCTGCCATGATGCGATTAAAGAATCAATACTGGATGACGTAAACACTGTATCTGGATCTCTGCTGACGAACATGCTCCGCGAGCGTCAAGCAGTTCATGACGGGCGGAGATCGGAACGGTAAAGTTATGACCCGGTTTCGCCATATCTTTCTCGAAACAAATCCACAAAACATGCCATTCACCGGCAAGCCCGGCGGTGGATCTAGGAACACCAAACCGCGGGATAGGCTGGAACACTCTGAGAGAATAAGTGCGCAGTTTGAGCAGGCATGGTCCGAGTCAGCCAAGTCCATGGAGGCACGGCTCGCCGTAGCGTTGCCAACGGCAGATGGCAGGTACTTAGAGTTCGCAAGCTCTCAAGGTTATGATCTTGTCACGAAGAGCCTTGAGAATATCACTTGTGGAATCCGCCTAATGAATGTACGGGAAGTGGGCATCCCGCCGGTTACCTATGCGACAGTTTTTGTGCCCAACTCGCAAGAGGGGTATTTTCTCAAGAAGATACAGGAATATGCGCACGAGGTCACCCCTATCAAGGGCAATCCTAAGCACAAGAACCTTGTGGAAAGTATTGAAGATGTTCGGCTGGCACTTGTCAAGTCGTTCTGGCAAGATCCACCGACACTACAACCAGGAAACACTCCTCTCTGGTGCGAGATATGGCTGTCCAAGGATGACATGGACACGGAGAACACGTTCCGTAACCTATGCGAGAGCCTTGGCATTGCCTGTGGCGCCGGATCAATTTCATTTCCCGAGCGTCGGGTACTAGCCGCCGAAGTCTCAAGTGATCACCTTGCTACCTTCATCGAGTCATTCAGCCACATTGCTGAGTTCCGTCGAGTGAAAGAGACAGCGCGCTTCTTCCTGGAGGAAAGCAACCTGGATCAAGTGGCTTGGGTTGATGATCTGGTTGCCCGTCTCAGTGTCTCCAATGACTCACCAGTGAGTGTATGCATTCTTGATACTGGAGCGAATAACGGGCATCCTTTGCTGGAGTCAGTACTCTCCGACGAGGATCGCCAGAGCTGTGAACCGGCATGGGGAGTCGACGATCACCATGGGCATGGTACTGAAATGTGTGGAGTGGTCGCATATGGCGATCTCAAACGGGCATTGGAGAGCCGTCTACCAGTTCGTATCGACCATCGTCTGGAATCGGTCAAGATCCTGCCGCCCACGGGAACAAATGATGACAAGCTATTCGGCTATCTTACTGCACAGGCCATCGGACGAGCTGAGATTTCCGCCCCCATGCGCCACCGCATAGTCTGCATGGCCGTAACATACGATGATCCCGGATTCCGTGGAGAGCCTGTTGAGGATGACCGGAAGTATCGCGGGCGCCCGTCGGCTTGGTCGGCTGCGATTGATGAACTGGCATCTGGATATGTTGACGGCGAACATCGTCTATTCGTTCTGTGCGCAGGCAATACCGATGACCTGGCGGATCTTAGCGCCTATCCACACAGTAATCTGACGAACTCCATTCAGGATCCAGCCCAGTCATGGAATGCGCTGACCGTAGGTGCATGCACGGAGCTTACGACAATCACTGATCCCGCCTTGATCGGACATGAAGTAGTGGCGCGGCCCGGAAGTATCTCGCCGTACACGACGACTTCTTTGACGTGGGAGACAGGAAAATGGCCATCCAAGCCCGACATCGTAATGGAAGGCGGCAACTGTGTCAGGAATCCTGGTGACGGTTTTGTGAGCGGATGTCATGACCTAAGTCTGGTTACCACATATTACAGACATACGAATTACCAGTTCACGCACTTTAGTTGCACCAGTGCGGCAACTGCTCGGGCCGCACACATGGCGGCGCAGATTCAGTACCTCTATCCAGATGCGTGGCCGGAGACCGTGCGTGCTCTTATGGTCCATTCCGCGGAATGGACCACTGTCATGAAGGAGCAGTTTCAGCAGGGCAAGGCCGCCAAGAGCGGATATGCCGACCTATTGCGTATTTGCGGATATGGAATCCCGAATCTAACCAGGGCGCGCGAGTGCGCCGAGAACTCACTCACAATCATTTCCCAGGCGGAGATGCAGCCGTTCACAAAGGAGAACGGGACGTATAGATCCAATGAGATGCACTTATATGAGCTTCCATGGCCGCGTGAGACGCTCCTGGAGTTGGGCGATGTCGCCATCGCAATGAGGATTACTCTTTCCTATTTCATTGAGCCTGGACCCGGTGAGTTGGGCTGGCAAAATCGATACCGGTACCAGTCTCATGCACTACGCTTTGACCTCAATCGGCCAGGTGAGAGCAAGGAGGCATTCATTTCTCGCATCAATCGCGCAGCTCGGGAAGAAGACGATGATCGTAAGCACCCCTCGGATGATCGCTGGACCATCGGTTCGCAGGCTCGGAGTCGTGGATCAATCCACTCTGACATGTGGGAAGGTACTGCCGCAGATATTGCAGCCTGCAATAACATCGGCGTATTTCCCGTCATCGGCTGGTGGCGTGAGAGGCCTACGGAGGATAGATGGAACCGAAGAGCTAGATATTCCCTGGTTGTCTCGCTTCGCACGCAGGTAGAAGAAACAGATCTGTACACGCCCGTTCTGAACAAGTTGAGGATACCGGTGGAGATCGCAGTCTGGTAGCGAGCCAGTATCCAAATCTAAGTCACACCGCCTCGCACAGCGCCAGGAGGTCATCTACATGTGCAGTCGCCAGGCACTCGACTGTGTCTGCTGCGCCGTAGTAGATCTTGACCTCGCCGGTGTCTTCCAGGACCATTCCGCCGGGGAAGATCACGTTGTTTCGGAAGCCGCCGTCCACCTCATAGGGCGCTTCGGGAGCCAGCAGCGGCTCTCTGCACATGCCGATCACCTTGCTCGGGTCGTCCAGGTCGAGCAGCACGATACCCGCGCAGTACCGCTTTCGCCACGCAGGCTCCCAGCCGTTCTTCCCGCGCTCCGGGTCCAGGTCCACGGCATGAATGGTCGTCAGCCAGCCCTTCGATGTCTTCACGGGCGGGGCAGCCGGGCCGATCTTGTCGTTCGCGTAGGGCACGTGCTCCACACCCAGCGCCAGGCTGGAGTTGCCCCAGTACTTCAGGTCGGGCGAGTCGGACATCCACATGTCGAACCGATCACGCCCACGGCTGTAGACCGGGAACGGGCGCTCCAGCCGGACGTACATGCCGCCGATCCTCTCCGGGAAGAGCACCATGTTCCGGTTGTCCGGGACGGAGAGGCTGAGGATGTCGAACTTGCTGAAGTCCTCGGTGACCGCGATGCCGCCGCGAAGCCCGTGCCTGGTATCCATGGCGAAACACATGTAGCAGCGTCCGTCTATCACGGTGAGCCGGGGGTCATAGACCCGCAGGTTCTCCTCGTCGCCGACCTGCCAGCACGGCTCGGGTTGAACGTCCCACGCGATGCCGTCATTGCTAAACGCGAGGCCGAGGTTGGTGTACTGGAAGCGGCGCTCGTCGTTGAAGACGTCGTTGCGGAAGACCATGACGTACCGGCCCTGGTACTTGGTGACCCCGGCGTTGAAGACGAGCGAGGCCTGGTAGGGGATATCCTTTGCGGCCAGCACGGGGTTTCCCGGATAGCGGACGATGCACGGCGCGGATTTCAGTTCGCCGATGATGTTTTGGGACATGGTTTACCTCCTGGGTGGGATATGCTTCTATTAAAGGCGTTGGGGAGGGGATAAGTCAAGAGACTTTCGAGTAAGAGTACGAGCCACGTTTCGGCGGACAAGCGAGTAAGAGCGGACGGGGTTCACGTATCACTCATCACTCATTACGGCGACGCACAAATAAAGCCCCCGAGCGTTATGCTCAGGGGCTTTGGTTTTTTCGAGGTTGTGTTGGTTCTCTTACGCCGCGGACACCTCTGATGCCTGCGGACCCTTCGGTCCATCCACGATCTCGAACACTACATCCTGGCCCTCTGCCAGGTTTCTCCTGCCGTCACCCTTGATAGCCGTGTAGTGGACGAAGATATCTTTGCCCTCGTCTGTCGCGATGAAGCCGAATCCTTTGGCTTCACTGAACCACTTTACCTTACCGTTAGCCATTCCGAACCTCCTTTAATGCGTGCGCAGCCCCATGTGTCCATTGACCTGCGTACAACCGCAATGCGCTCAATTTGTACGTTCACGCTGCGGTCATTCAGGCATCTAACCTGTGCCTGTATGAGCAGTATATCACGGCTAGCCGGATTTGTAAACGGTTATTCGCAGACTATTATTGTTCCAGTTCCTTGAGATGCGGCAGCACATGGAGGAGGAAGCCGAGCGCCTTCACGCAGAGCTGGAAGCG
>JANYKG010000020.1 GCA_025358205.1 Armatimonadota bacterium | reverse complement strand
CTTCAATCCACGGGCAAAACACATCGAAAGCATACGATCTCGCGATGATGCGCGCGGTAGAGAAACAAGGCGGCGAATGGGGTCGTCGCGAAAACATGGACGAGATTCTTGAAGACACAATGAGGACAACATGAGTGTATGGTGGTGCGTGCCAAGCGCGCGAGACGGCGGCGGAACATTGCCTGCTTGGAAAGAGAAGGGATACAAGACGGCGCTCTGGCGAAGTACTGGAGTCGAGCGCGACGTGCCGGCTGATCTGGTGATGACCGGCGACTATCCTGGATATTATCAGGCGACGAACCGGCTAATCAAGACGGTCCTGGACGCGGACAAGTCTTGCGACTGGGTGGTGTGCGGCGGCGACGACACTCTTCCGGACGCGCGGAACCCAGAAGACATCGCGATAGAGTGCAGTACCTACTTCCTGGTCCGCACCGGCAGATCGACTCACGGAGTCATGCAGCCGACTGGCGACCCATGGCTAGACGGGCAAGGCAGGATCATTGAGCGGATCGCAGGGTCTCCATGGATCGGTCGTGAGTTCTGCGAGCGCGCGAACCTTGGCAATGGTCCGTGGTGGCCTGAGTATACGCACTGCTTCGGCGACGAAGAGCTCCAGAACGTGGCGACGCGACTTGGCGTATTCTGGCAGCGACCAGACCTGACGCACGAGCACCATAACTGGGCGCGCGCTCGTGGCGACCAACGCGACATGCCAGAGTTCCTGCGGGAAGCCAACAGCCCGCAGCACTGGGCCAAGTACAAGGCATTGTACGAGCGCAGGAAGGCCGGCGGATTCCCTGGCAGCGAGGTACTGAGATGAAGATCCCAGGAGTACAGCTACCACAACTACCTCTACGGGTGGATTTCGCAGGCGGCTGGCTCGACGTTCCGAAGTTCTCCCGAGATGCAGGATTTGTCGTGAACTGCGCGATTAGTCCGATGGTGTCACTGGCAGAGTGGCCATACCAGATTGGCGGCGGATTGGGCGGTTCTGCAGCATGGCATATTCTACACGGGAGAGATTGCAAGAAAGAAGAAGCAGCCATGGGCGCCGGGTGGCAAGATGAAGCTGTGGTCCGAGAGACAGGCCTATGCGTATGGCTGAGCGGTGCGACGCCTGTCTTGTACTGGAAATCATGCGAGAGCGAGATGAAGGATTTACTCCGCGGACGCATGGCTGTTGTGTGGACCGGAAAACCACACAGCACCCAATGGTTGGTTGATCGTCCACGCAATTACGACCTTATCGAGGCAGCGAGCGATGTAGCGCATCGCGGCGTCATGAATGAAGAGTTTGACGAGTTGTACGAGTCGGTTGGCATGTCATACCAAGCGCAGATCGAGGAAGGAATGGAACCACTAGCAGCATTACCTGGAGCGACGCAGAAGTACTGCGGTGCCGGCCAAGGAGGCTACGCCCTGTATCTATTTCGGCATCCTGAATTGAGACATCGCGCGATAGAAAGATCAGGGAAGGATTCGTTGATTCCAGTGGAGCCATACCTTAGATGATTAAAGTATTTGTGTCCGGCTGCTATGACATCCTACACGCGGGCCACATCGAGTTCTTCAAGGCCGCACGCAAGCACGGAGACCACCTGACGGTCTGCTTTGCCGGCGACGAAGTCTATCGGGCGTGGAAGGGCAGAGAACCCGCAATGCCAGAAGCAGCGCGGCGCGCCATCCTGGAGGAGTTACGATGCGTCGACGGAGTGGTGATGAGCCGCAAGTCATGGAAGTTGCCTGAGCTCGATTTTCGTTCCTACTTTAATGCAGTGGAAGCAGATATTTTGGTCTCGACAACAGACGACAGAAACGCCCAAATGAAGCGACGCTGGTGCGAAATCCGGGACAAGAAATACATCCAGATCCCCAAGCCGCAAACGTTCGACCTCAGTACGACAGACATCAGGGAGAGGATAGCGAGATGAAGACAATCGAAGAGATGCTGGAAGACCTCCAGCCGTTCCTGGACTGCGCACAGCGCGCGATTCAGGAACTCAACAAAACACCGATCATGCGCATTGAGCCGCACAGCGGTTCGTCTGCGTATATCTGTCCAGAGATTTGCTCTGACCTTGCGGGAACTTCACTTCTCGCGCTACAAGAAGCATTGCGGTTAGTCGCAGAGCAAGCGAAGGCGGTCAAAGCATGAAAGTAGTGCTGTGCACAATCGGGTATTCTGGACGGTACCCAAGAAGCGTGGCGAGGCTTATCAATTCCATGCACGAGCACGAACCGGGTATTGAGGTTCAGGCGTTTGTGAACACACTCCCTTTCGGTGCGCCGGCTAATGTCGTGGTGGACGGATACAACTACACTGCGTACTGCGCGAAGCCGTTCGTGCTGGCCGCGGCGCGCAACACTGGCGCAGACATCGCCATCCTGGTGGACGCG
>JANYKG010000032.1 GCA_025358205.1 Armatimonadota bacterium | reverse complement strand
CTTCACCTGCGGAGTCAGGTCGGCCTGCCATGCGGTCCAGCCGCCTTCATGATAGTTCGCGCGTCCCCAGCTAGGCTCCATCACGTCCACCGGCTGACCGTTCAGCCAGATCTCCGCGCCGTTCTGCACGCCGTCGAAGTTGACCAGCGCCCGGCGCCCTCTCCAGGATGCCGGGATGTCAATCCACCTTCGGTAGAAGCCGGACGCGTTGTCGGGCTGGTTGTACGATGGCGCCGAGTACCCCGCGATCTCCCAGTTGCTGGGAACCGCCAGATCGTTCCACTTCGCGTCTTCTTTGTAGTCGAGCGAGTAGAACGGTTCAGGGCGATCGGGTGTGGTGATCGGATCTACAGCCCACAGGTTGCGCGGCTGCAAAGCATCCCATCCCGGCTGTTCGAGTTTGAACCGCCAGACGCCATTCAGCGACTGAACGTACTTTATATCATTCGGAATCATTGCAGCCGCCGCCGGTATGCCGATCCCGATGATAAGCGCGGCTACGGCCATGACAATCAAACCACGATCCACCAAGTCAGTCCTCCTATTCGGAGCCAATGAAGAAACTGCCCTCGACGACGCTGCCTTGCTCAAGCGTCAGATAGAAGTCAGGCACCACATTCGTGCTGATGTCTCTCGGGGCGCTGCACTGCTTATTAACGACCAGTTGGTACGCACCGTCTAGCCCGAAGTCACCCCGGCATTGGTGCCGCATTCCGGGATCGAACTCCGCCTTCAGGCCTTGACCCTTACCATCGGACAACGATGCCCAGTCGCAGTAGTACTTAGTCGAGTCAAAGTCGTGCGCATCCGGGCGGGTGACTATCATCAGCGGCACATCAGCGCTGTCCGGTGTAGCGACGCCGGTTGCACGGCCGATGTGATCGTCAGGATAAACCGACCAATACGCCTGCCTCGACCATGAGAAGTGGTCGTATTCATGTGGCATTTCGAATATCCAGCCGAGTTCCTGAACGTCCACTTTTCGCCCGGTCCAGTCTATACGGTAGCTGAATGTGCCGTCCTTGTACTCCGCGTGAAGCCGCCCTACAATCGGCGTCGGAGCGGAATCCAGAAGAATCTCCGCGTCCATGGTTTGGATATCGGCCAGACGCTGATCATACAGATCTCCGGTGATCGCGGGCACGCACTTGATATTGCTCAGAAGACAAGCGTACCGCGTCGGCGGCCGCCATCGTGCAGCGAAGCAGCCCGTGACATCGTAGGTCAGGTTGAACTTCGGGAACTTCAGACCCTCGGGAAGCGCCTTGCTTATCGTGGGTTGCTTTGACGCTTGCGGCTCGGTCAGCCGGATTTGGTAGCTCACCACGTTCAGGCCGTCCGAATGGTTGAAGTCTATGCGCAGGGAGTCCGCCGAAACACCGGCGGGCAGCGCAAGCTCGACCGTGCCTCGGGTTCTGGGCGCGAGACTGAAATGCGCGGTTCCCGATGCGGCCTTCGCTCCCGCATTGGAGAATGTCCAATTCGCATTGAGTTCGTTTAGATCCGTGAAGGAATAGCGGTTTGTCACGTCCAGGACGACATACCCAGGCTTGGATGCGACATCGGCCTGCAGGTCCACCTTGATCGGCGTGTGAGCCATCTTCATGTGGTAATATTCAGGACGGGGATTCCGGTTTCCGTCCACGATTCCCTTCGACTTCAGATACTGCACTCCCGTCTCAGGCTCGAAGTTGTAGTGCTTTGTCGGGCATTTGTCGGCCACCGCCCTATCCTGCCACTCCCAGGTATGGTGCCCCATCAGGCCGTCCTCGTCCCAAGTGACCGCCCATGTGCGGTCAATTACGGCGGCCCACAGGTCCAGAACGCCAAAGTCTGCGGCATACCGCACGTCCCAGATATTCGGGCACTCGCTGTAGAGGAACGGCCATTTCGCCCGGCGTTCCTTGTCCGCCGCGTGCGTCTTGATGACCTCCGGGCGGATGTAGTGCTCGTCGTCAATCTCCACACCGTAGAGGTCTGCCGGCATGCAGGAGACCAGTCGTGGACGCGTGGGGTCCAACTTCTTGACCAGGTCGGCAACAGTCTGCAGGTTCTGTCCCCGGACATTCTCGTTCCCGATTCCCCACATGACTATGCATGCGTGATTCTTGTCACGGGCGACAGCTTCTCGCGCCCGCTGAAGAAATGCCGGTTCCAGGCCGATGTCGTTGGTCGGGCACCAGCAGTACGGAATCTCGCCCAGCACGTAGAAGCCCATCTCGTCGCACAGATCGTAGAAACCTGCGCCGTAGGGATAGTGCGAGGTGCGAACCGAGTTGATGTTGGCGGACCTCATCAGTTCCAGGTCCTTGCGCCAGATATCCTCGCCGACTGCAGTGCCGTGGTCGAGGTCGAGATCGTGGCGGCACATGCCGGTGATCTTGACCGGCACACCGTTTATCATGTACACGCCGTTCTTGATGCTCACCTCGCGGATGCCGACCCGCCTGGTGATTGTCTCGATCACGTTGCCTTTCGAGTCCACAAGTTCGATGGTGAGCGGATACAGGTTTGGATGCTCCGCCGACCAGAGTCGGGGACTCTCGACGGTTTGCACGAGTTTGACTGTTCCGTCTGCGCCGACCTGTGCGCTCATGACATCGAAGTCACCGAGGCGCATGGTGGCCGATGATTGACCGCCTGTCACCTTCAATGCCACACAGACCTCCGCCTTGCCGTCTGGGAGAAGCGGGGTCGTAATCGTGATGTCCTTGATATGCGTTCCCGGAACCGAGAACAGGGTCACCGGTCGGTAGACACCCCCGAGGAAGAAGTAGTCCCCCGAGTCCAGGCACGCGGACTTCGTGTTCTTTGTCACGCGGAGCGCCAGGAGGTTCTTCTCACCGAACTTAACCTGCGAAGTCAGGTCCGCCTGCCAGGGCGTCCAGCCGCTCTCGTGGTAGTTCGCCCGGCCACAGCTCGGTTCTATGACGTTGACCGGCTGCCCATTGAGCCATATCTCCGCGCCGTTCTGCACGCCGTCGAAGTTGATCAGCACTCGCCGACCTGCCCAGGATGCCGGAACCTCGAACCGCGTCCGGTAAAACGCCGATGCGTTGTCCGGCTGGTCGTAGGTCGCCGGAGAATAGCCCGCCATCTCCCAGTTGCTCGGCACATCCATGTCATGCCAGTCGCCGTCTTCCTTGTAGCCAAGTTCATAGAACGGCTCAAAGGTCTTCGGCGTCAGGATCGGCATAGTCACTTCCCAGTTCGATTTCCTCTCCTCAACGTCCGGGATCGCCTGCTCCAGCTTGAACCGCCATGTGCCGTCCAACGACCGGACGAACTCCGGCTCGTTCGGAATAATGATAGATGATGCGTTCATGTGTGTATGCCTCTCTCAGTGCTATTTCGATCCGATGTAGAAACTGCCTTCGACGAAATCTCCCGCATTCAGCCTCAAATACATCTCCGGCACCTGGCTAGAGCTGATGTCTCTCGGCGGACTCACCTGCTTGTTGACGATCAACCGGTAGGCGCCGTCCGTTCCGAATCCACCCTTGCAATGATGGCGTTGGTCGGCTGCAAACTCAGCCCGCAGACCGTGTCCTTCGGCGCTGGTCAGACTCGCCCAGTCGCAGTTGTACTTAGTCGAGTTGAAGTCGAAGGCGTCCGGTCGGGTAAGGTTGGTGTTGTGGACCAAAGCGCTATCCGGGAGCGCTGTGCCCGCCGGTCTGCCGATGTGCGTTTCAGGGTAGTATGACCAGAGCGCCTCACGCTTCCAGGAGAAATGATCGAATGCATGCGGCATGTCGAACGCCCAACCGAGTTCCTGGATGTCCGAGTTGGCTCCGGTCCAGTCTACCCGGTAGCTGAACTTCCCGCCCGCGTAGTCCGCGTGGACCTTGCCGACGACCTTGCTCGGTTCATTCTCCAACACTATATCCGCATCCATGGAGCGAACACCGGCCAGCGTCTGAGAAGATAGGTCTCCGCTTGTCGCGGGATCTGTCTTCACATTGATCAGCTTACCGTGGGTGCGAGTGGCTACCTGCCACCTGTACGGATTGCTCTTGGTGACGTTCCTGACCAGGTTCAATTCGGGGAACTTCAATCCCGCCGGTAGAGAGGTGTTCATCGTCGGGAGCTTCGGCGCATCGTGCTTCACCAGATCGAACTGGTAGGTCACGACGTTCCATCCCTGGTTCTTAGCAGTACTCGGCCCGAATGCAGGATGATCGAAATCTATCCTCAGAACATCGGCGGAGACTCCGGCAGGCACAGGCAAAACAACGGTGTCTGAAGTCATCGGCGCGACGTCGAAGTGCGCCGTTCCTTTCTTCACCGGCTTGCCGTTCCGCAAGAACTGCCAGTTGGCATTGAGCTCGGAAAGATTTGTGAATCGGTACTTGTTCGTTACATCGAGGAGTGCGACTCCCGGCTCCGATACCAAATCAGCTCCATGTTCCATCTCAATCGGCGAGTAGACCATCTTCACATGATAGAGGTCCGGCCTCGGATGACGCCACCCATCAACGAGGCCCTTTGTCTTCACGTACTGCACGCCAGTCACCGGATCGTATTCATATATCTTCTGAGGAAACTTGTCGCACACCGCGCGGTCCTGCCATTCCCATAGGAAGTTGCCGGGGATATTGGCAGTCTTCCAGGTTACGTCCCAGCATCGGGCCAGGATGGGCGCCCACGCGTCCAGGCAGCCGTAATCCGCGCCGTTCCGCACGTCCCACACATTGGGATTCTCGAGGTAGATGTGCGGAAGATTCCGCTTTGCACTGTCGGCAGCTTCCTTTTCCATGTTGGCGTCGGTTCGATAATGGCGATCATCGAACTCAACGCCGTTCTCCTCAGCGGGTCGGCACGAGTTCAGCCTCGGACGAGTGGGGTCCATTTCCTTGACCGCATCCGCCACGATCTTCTGGTTGATGCCTGGGCCGTTCTCGTTCCCGATCGCCCATATCACCACGCACGGATGGTTCTTGTCACGGGCGATTGTTTCACGCGCGCGCTGGAGGAAAGCCGGGGTCAGTTCGGGCGTGTTGGTTGGACACCAGCAGTAAGGAAGTTCGTCCGCCACGTAGAAGCCCATTTCGTCGCACAGATCGTAGAAGCCTGAACCATAGGGATAGTGCGACGTGCGAACGGCGTTGATGTTCGCTTCCTTCATCAGCGTCAAGTCTTTCTTCCAGACCTCTTTGTCAACCGCCGTTCCCTTGGAAAGGTAGACGTCGTGTCGGCAAATGCCGGTCAGCTTCACAGGCTGGCCGTTCACCTTGAAGATGCCGTTCTCGATAGTGATCTCGCGGATGCCGATCTTTCTGAAGACCGTCTCGCTTACCTTGCCCTGCGCATCCTTCAACGTCACGGTGAGAGGATAGAGATTCGGATGCTCAGCGGACCACAGCTTCGGGTTGTCCACTACCTGAGTCAACACGACGGAACCCTTCGCGTCCTCCTCACCGGTGATCGGCGCGAAGTCGCCCAGCTTC
>JANYKG010000191.1 GCA_025358205.1 Armatimonadota bacterium | reverse complement strand
TGCTCAGAAGGCCCTGCATTCTGCGCATCATGCATAATGCATGCCTGGAGATTATAGCACCAGCAGGATTCAGGTTCAAGAGAAGCGGTGCATTTCATACTCAGTGACACTCAGAAAACTCGGGGATGCAGATGCCGTGTGCAGATGCCGTGATGCTTGACAGTCCACAGGCCGGGCGTTATACTGTATCTGCTTCCAGAACACTGCCTTGCTTACATTCAAGAGCATCGCTGAAGAAACTTCTCGCACCGCACGTAACGGGGCTGACAGTTTCACGGTGATGCCAACGAGAATTACATTCTCTAGGGAGACATACGTGGAATCCGACTCTGGTCCTAGTACAAAGCTCGCAGACCCTCACGAACGGGTGAGAGGAGGGGTGACTTAGGCGCGTTAGTTTATTCCCAAGCTTCCCCCCTACCCTTCTCCCCGTTTCGACCGGTTTGCCGGCTCATTTAGTCAATCTTTTCCGTATTCATTCGTTAGTCTATCGCGTTTCCATCGCATGAAGGTAATTCAACGTCCGCCTAGGCGGACCTCGGCGGATCCCGCCGGATTGTGCTTTCATGTCTCGGCACGTCTACAGTTGCTTAGCATCTGCTCAAGAGGAGGTAGAGAACAATGCAGTTTCTCACTCAGGCGCTCTCTCGCCCGGTATATGACAACCTCGGCGAGCGTATCGGCAAGGTTAGCGACATCATCGTTACCCCTGCTGATCCGCTTCCGTTCGTCTCAGGCCTGGCGGTCGAAGCCGCAAGCGGTCAGTTGATTATCAAGTGGAAGCAGATTCGTGAAGAGGTCGGCAGGTTCACGCTGGTTGTCCGCAGAGACCGCGCACAGGACTACACCCCGACTGACGACGACATCTGGCTGAGAAAGGACGTGCTGGACCGACAGATAGTGGACGTTCATGACTACAAGGTAGTACGAGTGAACGACGCGCGGTTCGTGGAGATTCCTGGGAAGGTTTGTCTGCTTGGCGTTGATGCGTCCACACGCGGGCTATTGCGCGAACTGCACATTGAGTGGCTGGCGGATGCGTTGCGTAAAGTCTTCAGACAACCGATTGGCGAGAAGATCATAGCGTGGAACGACGTGGAGACATTCCATCGTCAGGAGGGGCCGATCAAGCTGCGCATTCCCCTGCAGAAGTTGTCTCAGTTGCACCCGTCGGATATCGCGGACATCATCGAGCAGATGAACCCTATGCAGCGCGCTGAGGTCATCGAGAGCCTGGACGTGGAGACGGCAGCAGAGGTTCTGCCCGAAGCCAGCCCGGAGATTCAGGCAGAGATCATCGAGGACTTGGACCCAGAGCACGCGGCAGATGTCCTTGAGGAGATGGACCCTGATGAAGCAGCGGACATTCTGGGCGATCTGTCTGAGGAGAGCCAAGCCGCACTGCTGGCCGAAATGGAGCCGGAAGAAGCCGAGGACGTTCGCGAGCTGCTGGAGTATGAGGACGAGACGGCTGGCGGACTGATGACGACGGACTACATGGCGATACCCGACGACATGACATCGGAAGGCACGATTGCCCACCTGCGAGAACTGAAGCCAGACGCGGAAACGATCTACTATATCTACGTGGTGACCGGTGAAGAGATGCTTGTCGGGGTTATCTCTCTGCGCGACCTCATCATCTCGGAGCCGACGACGCCAATCAGGGATTCCATGATTACGCGCGTGATTCATGTACACCCGGACGCCACTGTGCGCGAAGTGGCCGAGCTTTTCCAGAAGTATAACCTGCTGGCCATACCGGTTGTGGACTTTGACAACAAACTGCTGGGAATCGTGACTGTGGACGACATGCTGGAGCACATTCCGTCTCACGCATGGAGAGGAAGAACCCGGAGCAATGAGCTTGCCTCCGAGAAGATATTACAGCACCCAACACGGGTTTAGAGAGCCTACCGGATGAAGAGAAGACTCGCGAGGCACAAGTGGATACTGCTCCTGGCGGCTATTGGCCCCGGCATCATCGCGGCAAACGCGGACAACGATGCCGGTGGTATCTGGACGTACAGCCTTGCGGGCGCGAAGTTCGGCTACGGCTTGTTGTGGGTGCTGACGATTGTCACCATCAGCCTTGCGGTGACCCAGGAAATGGGCGCGAGGATGGGCGCGGTAACAGGCAAAGGCTTCGGCGGACTGATTCGCGAGAAGTTCGGTGCGCGATGGTCGGCATTTGCGATTTCCGTTATGCTGATAGCGAATCTCGGCACCACAAACGCAGAGTTTGCAGGCATTGCCACCAGCGTGAAGATATTCGGCGGAAGCAAGTATGTAGTAATACCCATAGCGGCAGTCGCGGTCTACATGCTTATCGCCAAGTTCGACTACAGGCGAGTGCAGAAGGTCTTCATCGTCAGCAGTTGCCTCTATCTGGCATATGTGATCTCCGGCTTCATGGCGCACCCTGACTGGGGATTTGCACTGAAGAGCCTCGCCAGACCCACTATGAGCTTCAAGACGGACTACCTGCTGATGTTCATAGCAGTTGTGGGAACAACAATCACGCCGTGGGGACAGTTCTTCATCCAGTCGTTCATTGTGGACAAGCGCTTGACGAAGGATGATCTGAAATTTGCGCGAGGAGATGTCTACGTAGGCGCGTTCTTCACGAACTTCATATCCTTCTTCATCATCGTAGCGTGTGCGGCCACAATTCACGCTCGCGGTATTACAATTCAGGATGCCGCTGATGCCGCACTGGCGCTCAAACCACTAGCCGGCAGTTTCGCTACCATACTCTTCGGGCTGGGCCTCCTGAATGCGTCGCTGCTCGGTGCGGCTGTCTTGCCTTTAACAAGCGCATACGCCACGTGCGAGACATTCGGATGGGAGGCGGGGATTGACAAGACGCCAAGGCAGGCGCCGATCTTCTACGGACTGTTCACGTTCTTCATCGTGGTCTCGTGCCTGATTGTTCTGATACCTGGGGTGCCGCTCACTACATTGATGGTGCTCTCTCAGGTGCTGAACGGCGCGCTGCTCCCGATCATTTTGATATTCGTGCTGCTGGTGACTAACGATAAGTCCGTCATGGGTGAACACACCAACTCGAAGGCGTTCAACATAATTGCCACCGCGACGACCGTCGGCCTCATCATCATGACATTGCTCCTGCTGGCCTCACCGTTGATTGCCCGCTTCACAGGAACAGCCGTCCCGTAAGATATTCACCCGGCGATAGACCGTGCAGACATCCTGATGATCTCCAGTTTCAAGAGAAGGTTCTGCCTTCTGACAGGTATCAGGTCCACAACGTCGAATCCACAAGTGCGAAGAGTGTGGTCGAGGTGTTCCGTGCAAGCGGGCGCGCCCCCTCCTCCACCGCCGGCGACGCAGATGCCGATTACAGGCTTAGCTTCTATGCTTTCGCGGCCCGACTCATTGACGCAGGTTCTACGCAGGCGGTCCAGAAACGCCTTCAGGCTCTCGCTAAGGTCGCTGAAATAGACCGGTGTGGCAACTACCACAGCGTCGGAGGCCTTGATCTTCTCGACTAGAGCTGCCAGATCGTCCTTGATGATGCACTTACCCTCTGATCTGCAGATCCCCCATCCATCATCCTCGCACTGCCTGCACCGCTCTATCTTGAGCTTGGGCAACTCATGTATCTCGGCGGTCGCACCGGATGCCTGTATGCCCTCGACCATGGCCTTCACAGCTTGCCCGGTCTGGCCGTCGGGATTACGGCTGCCTGAAATGACTACAACGTGCATTATCACACCCTCCTGCGAACCTTCAATGTCTCTTCTCCATCGCCCGGTGCATTCTCCGCGAATTCCTTCAACCGCCCTGCGACCTCATGAGAAACCTGCGCCTCCACGATGATGGCCTCTGGGGTGTACTCGATATTCAGAACACGCCCGGATTCGTGACACAGCGCCACCAAATCGCTGCGATCATATGGGATGCGAAGCGTGAGATTGGCGAGCAGCGACTGAAGCACCTTCGTGATCAGCGCTATCAACTGGTCAATACCCTCGCCGGTCAGCGCCGAAACGTAGACGCTGTTCGGGCGATCAGCTACCAGACGCCGCAGCTCGTACTGATCCTTCAGAAGGTCGCTCTTGTTGAAGACCGTGACGGTCGGTTTGTCCAACGCGTCCAGTTCCTTAAGAACCTGATTCACCGCGGCGATCTGGGTATCCATCTGAGGGTGGCTGCAATCCACCACGTGTATCAGAAAATCCGACTCGGTCACCTCTTCCAGTGTCGCGCGGAAAGCGGCCACGAGATCATGCGGCAGGTTCTGGATGAAGCCAACGGTATCGGTGAGCATCATCGCCCGCGCGTCAGGCAGCGCCACTCGCCTTGTTGTGGGGTCAAGGGTAGCGAAGAGCTGTGGGTCCGCGTACACATCAGAACCTGATAGCGTGTTGAGGAGCGTGGATTTGCCGGCGCTGGTGTAGCCGACCAGAACGCCGCTGTGGAACGGCAGTTCCTTGCGCGACTTCTTCTGGATGCGACGGTGCTGGCGAACCGCGTCGAGTTCGTCCTCCAGGAGGTCAATGCGCTTCCTTATCCTGCGCCTGTCCGCCTCAAGTTTGGTCTCGCCGGGACCGCGCTGACCTATGCCGCCCTGCTGTCGCTCGAACTGGGTGTACACGCTGGTAATGCGCGGGAGCAGGTACTTCATCTGCGCTAGCTCAACCTGCAGCTTGCCTTCGCTGGTGTGCGCCCGCTGTGCGAATATGTCCAGGATGAGCTGAGTGCGGTCAATCACCCGCATGTCGAGCGCCTTGCTCAGGTTCCGCAGTTGCGTCGGCGAAAGCTCGCCGTTGACGATCACCAGATCGGCGCTGGACTCTCTGGTTATCGCGAGGAGTTCCTCGACCTTTCCCTTGCCCATATACGTGGCGCGGTCGGGGCGATCCCGGTTCTGAGTCAAGGTATCAATTATCGTGCCGCCTGCCGTATGCACCAGGTCTGCAAGTTCCGCAAGCGAATACTGATCCGCTGCGTCATCGTCGGAGAGGATGGCGAATGCAACTGCTCTTTCTCTATCCTGCACTTCAAGCATTTGGTCAGGCCGTCCCATTCTCCGCGATCAGCGGGCGGTTGTCGCCGCAGTATCTTACCAGTTGATCTCCAGGTTTGCCTTCATGCGCTCGACGGCTTTGGTGATCAGCTCGCCGTCCTTGTCGCCGCTCACGGTCAGCGACATGCGGAAGTAGCCCTCACCATACGGCCCATAGCCGATTCCCGGGATGATAAGCACACCGGCTTTCTCCAGCATCATCTTCGCGAAATCAATGGATTTGTAGCCGGGTGGTACGGGCGCCCAGATATACAGCGTGGCCTTGGTCTTCGGCAGCTTCCAACCCAGGCTGTTGAGCGCATCCACGAGTATGTCCCTGCGCTTCTGATAGAGGGCGATGGTCTTCGGGTCGCCTGCCATGTTCTCCAGAGCATACGCCCCTGCCAGCGCCAGCGCAGGAAACTGCTTCGAGTCAATGTTGGCCTTCATCTTGTTCAGACCCTTGATAATATCCGCATTGCCTGCAGCCCAGCCGAGTCTCCAGCCGGTCATGTTGTAGGCCTTCGAGAGGGAGTTCATCTCGATGCCGATATCCATTGCGCCGGGAGTCTGCAGGAAGCTTGGCGCCTTGTAGCCATCGAACGTGACTTCCGAGTATGCGGAATCGTGGCAGACGATGATGTCGTTTTGCTTGGCAAACTCCACAACGTCCAGGTAGAAGTCCATCGTCGCGACAGCGCTGGTCGGGTTGTTCGGATAGTTCAAGTACATCAGCTTGGCCTTGCGCGCCACGTCCGACGGGATTGCGCTCAGGTCGGGAAGATACCCGTTCTCAGGCAGAAGCGGCATAATGTGCGGAGTTCCACCAGCCATCAGGGTGTTCACCTTGTAGACGGTATAGCCAGGCTCCGGGACAAGGCTGATGTCGCCCGGATCAATGTACGCCCATGCCAGGTGCGCGAGTCCTTCCTTTGAGCCGATGAGCTGCAACACCTCGCCTTTGGATGCGTCGAGCGTGACTCCGAATCGCTTTTTGTACCAGTTTGCGACGGCGGACACGTACTCCGGCCAACCGAAGTCGCTCTCATCATAGCGGTGAGTTATCGGATCGTTTGCCGCACGACAGAGCGCGTCAATGATCGGCTGCGGTGTCGGCTGATCCGGGTCGCCGTTTCCGAAATCTATCAGGTCCGCGCCCTCGGCGAGTGCTTTCGCCTTCGCACGGGCTATCTCACCGAACAAGTACGGCGGAATACTATCGAATCTTTTCGCGAGTTGAACCAACGGAATCCTCCCTTGCATACAATAACTAGACCATAGGCATGCTCAGCGCTTTCACGCCTCGTCATAGCCTATGGTCTATGTGCTTCCTGTTTTAGTATTTGAATGTCCCGGTGAAAACTTCTGCAGCCGGTCCCGTCATGTACACATCGTCGTCTGACTTCCACTGTATGTGCAGATCACCGCCGGGTAGATGAACGATACCATGTCTATCAAGCATCCCGTTGAGTGTGGCTGCAACCACGGTCGCGCACGCTCCACTGCCGCATGCCAGCGTCACCCCTGCGCCTCGCTCCCACACCCGCACGCGAACCTCGCCCTTCCCTACCATCTGTGCAAACTCGACATTTATCTTGGTTGGGAATGCGGGGTGTGTCTCAATCGCACGTCCAGTCCGCTCAAGGTCAACCGCGTCCACGTCGTCCATAAACACGACGCAGTGCGGGTTGCCCACGGAGACACATGTGATGGAGTATGTGGCGCCGTCAACCTCCAGGGGTTCCGAAACCACCGGGCCGGTGAAGCCAAGTACGGGGATGTCGGCAGCGTCCAGGGACGGCGATTGCATGTTCACGGTCATCTCCACAGCCTTGCCGTCTACCGCTCGTATGTCCACGACCTTGATGCCCGAGAGCGTCTCGACCGAGACCCTTTGCCCGCACATACCTCTGTCGAACAGATAGGCCGCGAAACAGCGCGTGGCATTTCCGCACATCTCAGCTTCACTGCCATCCGAGTTCCAAATCTGCATCCGGTAGTCGCTTGATTCGGACGGTAGTATCCGTACTAGTCCGTCTGCGCCTATGCCGAAGTGACGATCGCAAACGCGTAATGCCAGCGCCGGCAGATCAGTGTCGTCCAACTGACCGTTCAGGCAGTCTACCAGGACGAAGTCATTCCCCAGACCATGTACCTTAGTGAAGAAAAACTCCGACATGCTACTCTTCGACGCTTTCTTCCTTCGGCGCATCCAGAGGACCATCCTGGCCGGTCATGCTTACTTGCCGTGACGGAACCACCGATGCTACTGCATGCTTGTACACTATCTGAGTCGGTTTTCCCGGACTGTCCAACAGAACGGTAAAGGAATCGAAGCCCTTAATGAGGCCCTTGAGCTGCACGCCCCCCACCAAGTAGATCGTGACCGGTACATGTTCCTTCCTCACCTGATTCAGAAACACGTCCTGCAGATTCATCTGCCCCTTGTTCATTCGTGTGACCTCCATGCCGACGCCGTTTTCGTACAGCGCTCGGTTCGTCTTTCCTACTCGGCATCCATACAGCACATGCCGCATATACGCTCAGCCGCATCATGCGCGCTGATGCTTTCCACATCCAACCACTGAATCCTGTCGTCCGCCCGAAACCAGGTCATCTGCCGTTTGGCAAACCGTCGTGTGTCGCGCTTCAGAATCTCCACAGCTTCGTCCAGGCTGTACTCGCCAAGCAGATACCCGGCGATTTCTTTGTATCCCAAACCCTTCATGGACGTCATGCTCGGCGTGCATCCACTGTCCAGTAGCCCGCGAACCTCGTCTATCAGGCCAGCCTCGATCATGCTCTCCACGCGGTTCTCTATGCGCTCGTACAGCAACTCACGGCGCATCGTCAGCCCAAAAAGCTGCACATCCCAACCGGTCTCAATCCGCCCGGCCTCCGCATGAAGCTGCGAGATGGGAACCCCCATCTTCGTGTATACCTCAAGAGCGCGTATTATACGCATCTGGTCGTTCGGATGCAGTCTCTCCGCCGTTGGAGCGTCTACCTTGCGGAGCTTCTCCAGAAGATGCTCACTGTCCAATGCAGCCGCTTCTTCCCTCAGCGCGTCGCGAAACTCATAGTCAGGCGGGACTTCAGGGATGTTCCATCCACCGGTCAGTGTGTTTACATACAGACCCGTTCCACCAACCACTAGGGGCAGCAGCTTTCGCTCCCATATCTCATCCACGGCAACCAGCGCCAGCCTCTTGAATTCCGCTACGCTGAAAGCCTCCAGAGGGTTCCCGACATCTATCAGGTGGAAGCGCACCTCTCCCTGGTCCGCCAATGACGGTTTCGCCGTGCCGATATCCATGCCCCTGTAGACGGACATGGAATCCGCTGAGATGATCTCTCCTCCCAGCATCTTCGCCAGAGCCATCCCCACGGCTGTTTTACCGGTGGCGGTAGGCCCCACGACTCCCAACATTTTCCGGCGCATGTTCACACATTCCGACGCCGCTCACGCCACGCCCAATCTTAGTCCATAAAGTATAGCACAATGCCCCCTGCAGGGCAAGCATTTAGCTCATTTGGCAGTGTACACTCTTGTGTGTAGAATCGGAATTGGGTAGGTAAGGCGCATCCCTCTTTCTAAACTTTGGGTTGAGGAACCAAGAAAGAAGGAGGAACACGCCTTGATAGAAGTATACGCCGACAGCATCGAAGAAGCA
>JANYKG010000157.1 GCA_025358205.1 Armatimonadota bacterium | reverse complement strand
TTCCGCCTGACCGCCGATGTGCTGCCCCGCCGAGATTGAAGACACGAAATCCAATGCTTGTTGGCGAAGCGCTCCGGCAGAAATAAGTGACAGGCGGCATTGCTCGTCGAGAGCGTTTCACCTGCCACGAAATGTTGCTGTATATCGCGAGAATCACTCCACGCGATTACATAAATGGTAACACAACCGCCACTCCTTGTCAAAAACCACAGCAGAATCCGGCGTACTACGGGAAAATACGTAGATAAGTCTGAGATAATACGTAGTACGACAGAGATATAATACGTAAAAAACTACGGTATGTGCGAAAAAACTACGTGTATCGCCCTAATGAAGCCTCAGGGTTCGCCCATAATACTTAATGTAGGACGCGATGAAGGCTGATCGAGAAGACCGAAACGCCTGAGCGAACGACCCCTTGACAAGCTAATATGCGGCAATCGCCGCTCAGATATGCGCCGCTCGCGCATAGTGCCACTCCACAACCAGACACCCTGGTAATCGCTCTGAGCCTCTTTCGACCCCCGTCGAGAGAGGCTCCCTTTTTTGTCTCACCTCTGGTCATTTTCCTCAAAATCTGGTAATCTCTTTCTATTGAAGGACGGGGCGCCGGAAGGGAGGGAACATGTACACTGCTGAAAAACGATTTGCAAGGCTCAAAGTCTATCTGATGTGCCTGACAATGGTTGCTGCCAGCCTGTTGCTGGAGGGTTGCTTTGCTCAGGCGAACTCTCCGAACATTGACTCCGCTTACGCGTTTTCCGTGTTGAAGAAGCAATGTGATTTCGGGCCTCGTCCCATGGGCGTTGCGGCTCACACGGCCACGCGCGACTATCTGTATTCGGAACTGGGCAAGTACGCGTCTGCGGTCGAGCTTCAGAACTTCAGCCGTAAGGTAGGGAGCCGGAACTACGCACTGAGCAACATAGTCGCCCACTTTGGTGCGTCCAAATCCCCCGGAATACTCCTCTGCGCGCACTGGGATACCCGCCCTATTGCTGACCAGGAACTGGAGTCCGCCGACAAGAAGAAGGCGATCTCCGGTGCGAACGACGGCGCATCAGGTGTAGCCGTGCTTGTTGCACTAGCGAAAGTCTTTCACGACAATGCCCCTCAGGTTCCAGTCAGTATTGCGCTGTTCGACGGTGAGGACTTTGGACCAACCGGCGATGACATGTACATAGGCTCAACGTATTTTGCAAAGCATATGAACAGGCGCGCGTACAAGTACGGCATACTCCTCGATATGGTGGGTGACAGCAAGCTGGAGATATACCGTGAGGGCAACTCCGAGGACTCGGCCAAGCAGGTGACGGACAATATCTGGCAGACCGCGGCGAAGTTGGGGTTCGGCTCCACATTCCGCGATTCCGTGAAGTATACCATCAGCGATGACCACCTTCCACTTATTGAGGCTGGACTGCCGTGCGCGGATGTGATTGACTTTGATTACGCCTACTGGCATACGCTGAAAGATACTGTGGACAAGTGCAGCCCGGAGTCGCTGCGGATAGTTGGCAAGACCATAGCCGAAGTGGTATACTCCGAGCGAACGACGTCTCAGACGCATTAGTCCGCAGTATTTATAAGAAAAATGAATACTGCACCGCAGGCTGGTTTAGCTAAGGCGCGAAATTGGAATGGTGAGTATATGCAAGCAAGGATGACTGGTATACTACTTGGCTCGTTGGCGCTCCTTTGTGGAGTGTTTTCGGTTTCTTTTGCGCAGAATGATCCTCAAACCTTGACTATGGACGAGGCTGTCCGCACGGCTCTGTCTGGTAACTTGACGCTGCAAACCGCCAGAGCGGACGCCGCCGCTGCCAAAGCGCGCATCGGATCAGCGCGAGCCGCTGAGTTTCCATCCATAGCCGGATTCGGCGTATACTCCAATTCCAATGCGGTAATTATCCCCAGTTCAGTGCCGGTCACCATTCCCAGTGGGCAGAGCAGGCCCCGCCACAGTATGACTGTGGGAATGGTAGCGGCCAGACTTAAGGTCTACACTGGCGGCAGGCTGCACGCACTGGTGTCGCAGAACGAGGCGCTGTACGACGTGGCTTTGGCCAGGTTGGGCGCGGCGGAAACGCAGGTGTCGTTCCTGACCAGACAAGCCTATCATTCCGTCATCCTGAGCGAGAGCCTTGTGCTTACGGGTGAAAAGAGTCTGGATGCCGCAAAGGCGCAGTTTCAGTTGGCTCAGTCCAGATTTGACGCAGGGACATCCCCGCGATTCGACGTTCTACGAGCGCAGACACAACTCTCCGAGGCCGAACAGAACCTCATTCAGGCGAAAAACCAAGTTCAGACCGCCCGCATGGCGCTGAACAGGTTACTCGTCGTGCCTTTGGACAAGCAGTACAAGCTGACGGTTCCTGCGCAACCGGACGCGAAAACCGAGGATATCGCCGCGCTGGTGAGTCTGGCTGACGGTCAACGCTCCGAGATTCTGGCAGCCCGCGCGCAGTTGGAGGCGGCGAGAACCGGAATCAAGCTTGCCAGATCTCAAGAACTGCCCCAACTCGAACTGATGACCACTTATCAAGTACTCAAAGAAAACTCGCCGTTGCAGTCCTCAGGCCCTATACTATCCGCGATGCTGACGGTGCCGCTTTTTGGCGGTGGGAAGACGCACTCTGACGCGCAGGAAGCAAGGGCGGTCATAGACACCGCCCGTCTGAACCTGGATGACACGCGCCGCATGGTTGAGCAGGAGGTCCGCCAGTCCTGGCTTGATCTGCAGGCGAGCGAGAGCGTTGAGAAGACCGCTCAGAGCCGTCTTGCACAGGCGGAAGAGGCGCACGATATAGCGGTTGTCAGGTACAAAGCCGGGGTGGGCACAGCGGTGGAAGTGGCAGATGCCATTGCTTCATTGACCGCCGCTCGGACAAATATGGACAAGGCGACCAGCGGTCACGGTATCGCTTATGCCGCACTGCAGCGGGCATTGGGCCGATCCATTTATTGATTTTCGGACAAAGGTGTATAATTGGAGCAGCAGACCGAACATTCTCGAATCAAAACGGCACTGCACAAACCCAAGATCATCATTGCGTTGGTGGTACTGGTGGTTGTTGCGGTGATAGTCTCCAACATTCTGCGGAATGTGCCGCCGACATCAGTCACAGCCAGCGGGATAATTGAGGCGACTGAGGTGACTCTTGCATCCAAGGTGGTGGCGCGAGTGCTTGAGGTGACGGCGGACGAGGGCGATACTGTTACCCGCGGTCAGGTGTTGGTCAGGCTTCAGGATACGGATTTCGGCGCGCAGGTCGCACAGGCGAGATCGGCATACGCGGCAGCTAATGCCAGGCTGAGCGAGGCGTTGAACGGCGCGACACCTGAGCAGTTGCAGCAGGTTCAGGCGCAGGTGAAGGCGGCAGAGTCGGCAGTTCAGGGCGCGACCAAACAGACGGCGCTGGCCCGGCAAAACCTGTCCGGCGTGCGTGATCTGTCCGCCACACTTGAGACGGCTCAGACCAACTATGACTCGGCGTCCGAGGCGTACAAAAGGGCGCAGGAGGCGTTGAAGATCGTGAGGCAGGGTGCGCGGCAGGACCAGATTCGCCAGGCTAAGGCTGCCGTAGACCAGGCGCAGGGAGTCAGCGACCAGGCCGCGTCCGATCTCAAGCGCGCACAGACATTGTATGAGAGCGGGGCGATAGCGGCGAGCCAGATGGATGGAGCGAGAACAGCCGCAAATTCTGCCAAGTCCATGCTCGATCAGGCCAAGGCGCGACTGGCCGATCTCGAAGCAGGCGCTACACCAGCCGAGATCAAGCAGGCAGAGGCAGCAGTGGCTCAGGCCAAGGCGGTTATGCAGGGCGCTGAACGGACGCTCACGATAGCCCGGCAGGCGCACTCGGAGCGATTGCCTCAACGCCAGCAGGTGGACGCCGCGCAGACTCAGCACGATGTGGCTCAGGCTCAACTGGATGCTGCTCGCGCCAAACTGAGTGAAATGCTCAGGGGCACTCGGCAGGAAGAGGTGAACGCTGCGCAGGCACTGGCAAACCAGGCACAGGCAGCCTTGTTGCAGGCCGAAACGCTTTTTGCGAACACGGTTGTTAGAGCGCCCAGGGACGCCGCTGTGCTGACCAGGGTGGTGGAGCCGGGCGACCTTGCTACAACCGGTTCGACACTCATGGTGATCGCCGATCTCAAGAAGGTTGACCTCACAGTGTACGTGGAGGAGCCGGTTTACGGCAGGCTGAAACTCGGCCAGTCAGCGAATGTCACCGTGGACAGCTATCCCAAAACCATCTTTGAGGGTCGGGTGACCAAGATCGCGCAGGAGGCGGAGTTCACGCCGAAGGAGATACAAACCCCGGATCAGCGGGCCAAGCTGGTCTTTGCGGTTCGAATCACCATCCCGAATCCGCAGGAGAAGCTGAAGCCTGGAATGCCGGCTGATGCAGTCCTCAAACTGCTGTCGGCGGCGCGGTAGAACCTCATGTCAGACACGGTAATCCAGATCACCAACCTCTGCCGCGAGTTCGACGGAGTACCCGCCGTGGACGCCATCTCGCTGGAGATATCCAGGGGCGAGGTATTCGGCTTTGTCGGCCCGGACGGCGCGGGCAAGACCACCGCATTCCGCATGATAAGCGGTGTGATGAAGCCCACGTCCGGCTCCCTGATGGTGGACGGGAACGACGTGGTAGCCGATCCCGAGTCGGTGAAGCTGGGCGTTGGTTATATGCCTCAGACGTTCGGCCTCTACGGCGATCTGACCGTGGTTGAGAACCTCGAATTCTACGCCGACCTCTACAGCGTGCCACCTGATATCCGGCCCGAGAGATTGGAAAAGCTGCTCGCCTTTGCCAGACTTCAGCCGTTCAAGACCAGGCTGGCGCGGAACCTATCCGGCGGCATGAAGCAGAAGCTTGCGCTCGCGGCCACACTCATGTCCGACCCAAGCGTGCTGTTGCTGGACGAGCCGACGACGGGCGTGGACCCGGTCAGCAGGCGGGACTTCTGGCGCATACTCTACGAACTCAACAAGCAGGGTGTGACGCTGGTGGTGAGCACCCCTTACATGGACGAAGCCGAGCGATGCACGCGGGTGGCGCTGATGTTCGGCGGCAAGGTGGTTGCGGTTGACACACCGGAT
>JANYKG010000149.1 GCA_025358205.1 Armatimonadota bacterium | reverse complement strand
TGCCCCCAAGGGCAAGGTACTGAAATCCGATGTATCCATAGCGAAGAACTACCTCACTGCACCAGAGATCAAGGAATTGGAGCGAGTGGTCTCTATGTACCTGGACTTCGCAGAGAACCAAGCGGCGCGTCAGATTCCCATGCGTATGGAGGATTGGGTGCGAAAACTGGACGCGTTCCTCCAGGTCAATGAGTACGGCATACTCTCGAACGCCGGGACGATCTCGCATGAGGTGGCAAAGCGCTTGGCTGAGGATCACTACGATGCGTTTCGAGTGACGCAGGACAGGGACTACGAGAGCGACTTCGAGGCAGAAGCAAAGCGGCTAACGTCACACGAAAAGGAAGGACCGGCCAAGTGAGGCTGCGGTCACTGGCGACAGTATATACTGCCGTAGAACTTACCTCAAATCTATCCAAAAACCTATCCAGAAACTGTTTGGATAGATTATGGGAAGTATTGAAGCACTACTCAATGCTCTGCGGTTATGCAGATTCGCTGTCGCAGGTGACGAGCAAGACTCTATTATCGAAAACGTCAAGTACCGCATGGGCCTCGCTGGCGGCAGCGATGAGGAGGAATAAAGATGCCTGATTCTCCAATGCAAGGTTCCCTGTGGAGTCCAAAGGATTTCCAGCAAACAGTGGCAGATGCAAGCCTACTCCACTTTGCCGGGAAATATCTGGAAGGCTGCGAGAATCGCACCGGCGCTGGGCCGCTGCCGAGATGGATGGACGAACACAGCTACGCCTGCCTCCTGATATGCCAGGAACACGGCGACAAACTCTCACACAATGCGGCGATAACGCTTGCTAACTGCCGACGTGCGGTGGCTGACGGCTGCGAAATAGACTGGCTAGATGCGCTCCCGTGGGATACTGCTATCGAGGTTCTCGGAACTCAGACAGGCGATCCGACCAGGGGAATAGACAGTCTGATTGCCAATCTGACACACCACAGATCAGGCATACGCGGGTATATGTTCGAGTTGGCCTGGTTTGTCCGTGATCGGCTGCGAACTGACGGCGTTGCCAACGGACTGCTCAGGAACGTTGCAGACACGATAGGTGGTTGGGATGTTTCTTTGGGGCTTTGCTCGTTCCTTTTGGATGATGAGGACAGGTTCTGGGCCTTCGCCGATGAATATCAGCCCGATGACCGTTACGCCGACCAGTATCGCGACAGACTGCAGACAGTGCGCGGTGTTGGGCTGAATGTATGCCGATGTTCACTCTACCAACTGGACGCGAAGATCCGCAGCCTGATTGACTCGTTTGCATATGGACTAAGGTGCCAGGACTGACCGCCGCGAAAGCATGAGCAAGAGCGCATGGACAAGCAGAATGATGGGTGAGAGCGACTATAGCGGAGTGCGGCACGAACATCGTGAACAGATGCAGGAGCGGGAAAGGCTTGCAGTTCGAGATATCAAAAAAGCGGTATCGGGGCAACTAAGATCACCAGACCCGCGTCGAACTTGCGAAGGTCATCGCGGGGGTGCTGAACAAGGAATCAGATCGGCTAAGGGGATCGCCCTAGCCAGCTTATCTTCACATCGCGGAGGTACATAGTCATGGCCCGGCATTATTCACCAAAGAGTTTCCTTAGGCAGGCACCGAACAAGCTGCTACGGCAGTACTTTGAGAGCATAGCGATAGGCGTGGACCTTCCATGGGACGGTCTTGACGAGGCAGAGATCGAGCCGATATTCGCAGCCATGACTTGCGCCCCTGGTGATATATACAGAGCGTGTACCACGGATTTCCACGATGTCCATGACCTGGCGGATGAAGGCGGAGTGAGAACCCTCCTCGCGGAAGGCAAGCATCCGAAACACGGGCTTGATTTTGCTGCGGACTTCCAGCGAATGGGCAGCCATCTGGAGCGTGCGCTATGGGTTTTGCTCAAACACCCTGACGTGTTCAAGGTTGCTAGAAGGCTCGACTATGCCGTCGGGTTGAGTTTCAAGACACGGGAGTCCATCCCTGAACCGCTGGAGCCAGTGACTTCGGCATCCGTTGCGGGTCTGGAGAAGGGTCTATCAGAATACTATTTGAAGCAGGGCCGGGGCCAGGGATGCCATGTTGACCACTATAGCAGCGGTGACCGGCTGTACTACTTCTGCTATCTGGAGGACTATGCTGAGATGACGCAGGTCTATGATGACGAACACAACCTGAAGACGGAGAGATTCCGTCCGGCTTTTGAAGTGATCTTCATCTACGACCCAGTGGAGCGTACACTGGATACCAGAGCCAAGGGAGGAAAGGACGTTCGGCTTGATGTGGAGGATGTGTTCGCACAGACGGTGCTAGGGGTGAAACTAGGAGCGCCGTCAGAAGCTGGAAGCGAACACCGGCTGGACGTGCTACTAGACCGGCATTTTGAGTTCTCGATCCAGCCCGAGGACGGGATAGAAGAAGTTTCGGTCAGAGAGCTAAAGGTTGCCCTGCGAGGGCGCAAACAACGTATCACTCTGGATGTGAGCGCCAAAGCGCCGGTAAAGGAAATCTACGATTTGCTGGACGATGTACTTCCCATTCAGAAGTTCCCACGCAGTGACGTAGCAGTGGATCGGGCGAGGCTGAAAGTGACCTTTCGTGCAGATAAGGACGGACGACGCTGCAGTCTGCCGCTTACAATCACACCCAATTCTCATACAGTGAAGACCGATCAGCGGGAAGGGATCATCAAATCTTGCCTCAAGAGGTGGAAGTTGGATGTATCAGGAAGTGATCGAGGCAGTCCTCAGAAGCCTGGAGAGCCAGCGCAATACATGCTTATGCGCTGATGATACCCAGCAGTGGCCGTCTGGTGCGCTTGGCGCAGTGCTGAAAGCGGGTGTGCTGTGCCGGTCGGACTGTGCCAACTCGATAACCTGCCGGGAGTGCCCAGACAACTGCACCGTGGAGGTCCACTACGCGGGCGGCACGGATGGACAAGAGGTGTCGGCCTTCATTGAATGCCCGGAGCGAGAGGACATACCTCGTGTGTATGTCGCGCTTGACCGATTGCTGACCTACACGCCTTCTCCGAACGCATTGGCGTCCTGCCTGGCGAATGCGCTGGCTTCCAGACCGCAGGAACTCCTATCAGGCAGGCTGTGGATAGTCGGTTCGGTAGAAACCAGCGGAGTGAAGACTGATGTCTTCCTTGCTCGTGGTCTGGGGTGGCCGGACGGCGAGCATGTGCTGCGCGAAGCTCGCAGTCGGAAGCGGAATGCGTCGGCGGTGATACTGGTTCCCGGGCTCCGTGGAGAGGCTCAGACATCGGATGATTCCATCGAAATACTACCGCTTGATAAGGTGCTGAGTCTCGAAGGAAACACCCTGAGTGTGAACGTGCCGGAGATCAGGGGGGCTGCTGAGCGAGCGCAGGTCGAGAAGGTTCCTCTGTTGAGTGTCAGGACAGCAGTGATAGCTTCCGACGACGGGACATTTCGGTATTCCCCCGATTTCCGTTCAGCCGCATTCAACCATCTGTCGTACTCCTTCACGCCAATGCAAGCAAAGGTCATTGAGTATCTCTGGCATGCCCACCACAATGCCACACCCGAAGTCAGTCAGGAACTCATTCTGGAAGACGCAGTGTACACGACCCAGACGCGTCTGAGAGATGTCTTCAAGAACCATCCGGCCTGGAACGTCCTCGTAGTTTCAGGGCGGACCAAGGGTACTTTCCGACTGAACATCTGATTTCCCACGAAATACCCCAGCAAAACACCCACGTCGCTATCCTTACTTCATCACGCGGGCCGTGTACCATGAAGATGCGGTACGGCCCGGCATGCAGTTGCGCATTTGATTTCCTCCGAGTAGTACGGAGGATTGGAGAAGCCCCGAGATGAGCCTTGCCGGGCCAGCGTCTCGGGGCTTTTCTACTATGGCGTGAGAACACGAAGGAGAGATCAGAATGGCTACGACTCCCATGAAGGCGATCCGTTTGAAATGCTTGGACTGCTGCTGCGGTCAGCACCTGGAGATCCGGCTGTGTGAGACTACCGAGTGCGCACTCCATCCCTTCAGATTTGGAAAGCGCCCGGGGACGATCACTCACGAAACGGCAGGAAATGCGGAAAAACGCGAGCTAGCTGCCACATCGGGCGCGAGTACGTCGGAAGACGGCTCATCAGGCATCGCCGCCAAGAAGAGCTTGAAAGGTCGAGCTGGGACGGCTTCTCTGCTGTAGTCCACCGAGGGTTCAGGATGAAGCATCGGCGCGCGATCAACTGCATAGTCAGTGCTGCGGAATCAGGGGATACCTGGGATTCCAGTGCGGTTGCGCGTGTGGTTGTGGATATCCTCTGTGACGATCCGGCTTTCCGCAGGAGTGCAGAACTGCGGGCGGTCCTCGAAGACTGCAAGCGGCTCCGGGCGGCAGAGACGACCCGGAAGAAACCTGCTGCCGCTGATCCGAATACCGACAAGCGCAGAGAGATCGAAAAGCAGATAGCCGAACTCCAGCGCGCATTGACAACACTGAGCACGGAGAAAGCAGCATGACACTTGAAGACACCCTTGGCAAACTTGACGGCGTGAAGCAGTCAGGCGAGGAGTGGAAGGCCCTTTGTCCGGCACATGATGACAAGCAGGCATCATTGGCGATCCGCGAGAAAGACGGCAAGATACTCCTCCACTGTCACGCAGGCTGCACATATCACGCGATTACCGCCGCCATGGGCGGTACACAGCCCAGCAAGCGATATGCCGGTCAATCAGTAAAGCCGAAATCCGCTAAGAAGAGTCCGGTCATAGCGTGGTATAGCTATGTGAACGCAGCCGGTGAGTTGATTCACCAAGTTGGTAGGCGAGAGGTGAAGAGTGACGGCTTCCCGCAAAGAAGACCGGACGGAAACGGCGGGTATATCTGGAACCTGAACGGTGTTACCCGTGTGCTTTATCACCTGCCTGCTGTGCTCGCGGCTGTAGAGGCTCACAACTCGATCTTTGTGTGCGAAGGGGAGAAAGATTGCCACTCCCTGGAGTCCATCGGTCTATGTGCTACCACAAACGCAGAAGGCGCGGGCAAGTGGCAAGCGGACTATTCGGATTCACTCCAGGGGGCTGATGTTATCGTCCTGCCCGACAATGACGAACCGGGCAGGAAGCACGCGGAAGAGGTCGCGAGTAGTCTCCAGGGCAAGGCTCAGAGTATCCGCGTCCTTGAACTGGCTGGACTGCCCGCGAAGGGTGATGTATCTGACTGGATAGCAGCGGGCGGTACAGCCGTTCAGCTTCTGGAACTCGTGGACAAATGTCCGGAATGGGTGGAACCCCAGGCAGATGAAGTGAAGGCATCCACAGGAGCCACCGGATACCCGTACACCGATCTTGGAAACGCGGAACGGCTAATCGCTGCACATGGCGAGAACCTACGGTATGACGTGAACTCCGGGCGTTGGCTACTGTGGCAGGACGGCCACTGGAAGCCGGACATGACTGATGGAGTTCACCGGCTCGCCTGTGACGTTGTACGCGGTCTGTACGAGCTTCTCAGCTCATGTCCGAGTAAGGAGGCGTCCGATGAGCTGTACAGGCACATCAAGCACTCCGAATCGGCTCCACGGCTTGCTGCTATGCTGGACCTTGCCCGCAGACGTGCCGGAATACCCGTCCAATCGTCAGACCTGGATACCGATCCATGGATGCTCTGCTGCAGGAACGGCACTGTGGATCTCAAGACCGGAATACTGCAACGGCACCGGCAGACTGACTTGTGTACCAAACAGACTCCGATCATCTATGACCCTGCGGCGACATGCCCGCGATGGTTGCGGTTTCTGGACGAAGTATTCTGTGAGGACGCGGAGATCATCGGCTTTGTGCAGAGAATGACCGGGTACATGTTGACTGCAGATACCCGCGAACAAGCCTTCTTCCTGCTCACCGGCAAGGGATCGAATGGCAAGAGTGTTTTCGTAAGCACGCTCACAAAGCTGCTCGGAGACTATACCCGGAACACACCTGCGGCTACATTCCTGGATAGGCGAAACGACCAGACCTCCGACCTGGCCGCACTGGTGGGCAGCAGGCTCGTCACGGCCACCGAGGGCGAAGAGACGACCTCATTCTCGGAGTCGCTGCTGAAGCGCGTTACAGGGCAGGACCCGATTTCGGCGCGGTTCATGTACAAGGAGTTCTTCACATTCAACCCAACATTCAAGGTCTTGTTCGCGACCAATGAGGTTCCGCGTATCCGATCACAGAACTACGCGATGAAGAGGCGCGTAAAGCTGATACCGTTTCGAGTGCGGTTCTACTATGCACACGAACAGAAGGTGCCAGTGCGCGACGAAACGCTAACGGAGAAGTTGCGGGCCGAACTACCCGGCATACTGGCTTGGGCAGTGCGGGGATGCCTGGACTGGCAGAAGAACGGTCTGGGTATGCCCGACGCGATCCAGACGGAAGTTGACTCGTTATTCGATAGCATGGATGTACTGGCGGAGTTCCTGGAAGAACGCTGTACCATCAGGCCAGGCGCGCGTGTGGAATCCGGCATATTGTGGAAGGCTTACCGATCATGGTGCGACGAGAAGGCCCGCAAACCTGCCTTCACTGCGGCTCACAACTTCACTCGGGAACTCCACAAGCGCGATGGAATCGAACCTGCGAAGTCCAACAACGTGAGATATGTTTCTGGGCTTGGGCTGAAAGGCGAGGATGCAGGTACGCTGGGGTACGCTGAATCACCGTTTTCTAGAACCTCTTCACACGAGGATGTTCAGGGAAAGTTTACCGACAATTCGCAATTGGCGTACCTTAGCGTACCTGTCACGAAGGAAACCGAACCGTCTGAGACTTGCTCGAACTGCGGCGGAACCGACTGGAGATACGAACCAGTGTCTCGCTCCGGGTGGGTATGCAGGTTATGTAGTCACGCGAAAGAAGCATGAAGATGGCACCCGAAATGCCTTACAGTTTTCGAGGTGATTCACTAGGGAAAAACCTAGACTTGCCTAATGATTTCGGCGACTTGGGGGAGATACGATGAGCTACTGGTATGGCAGCAAACGCACAGCGGACAGGTGCAAAGCTCTGGACATCAACCTGCTGAATCGAAAGGGGTATCTGCGTGCAGGAAACTGGTCCACGATGTCATGGAGCAGAGGAGGAAAGACCACAGGTTCCATCAACCTTCAAGCTTCGCCGGGCTGTGTCATACTGCACTACCAATCTCAATGGCGCGAAGAGGAATGGGAGTCGGTCGAGGAGAGGGTCAACCTGACATGGACGCGGTGCAACTATGGTGGAGCGCGACCGTGGTTTGTGTGCCCGGGCATCGGTTGTGGGCGGCGAGTCGGCAAGCTGTATGGGCCGGGTAAATACTTCCTCTGCAGGCATTGTTATGACCTGGCTTATCAGAGCCAGAGAGACTCTGCCGCCGACCGATGGATGTCGAAAGCACAGGATATCCGACAGCGACTGGGCGGCTCCGTCAGTCTCTACCATGTGTTCCCATGGAAACCAAAGGGAATGCACTGGACGACCTATGAGCGATTGTGGCATGAGGCACGTGCCGCAGAGCAGCGCGTGCTGATCTCGATGAACCGGTGGATGGAGAAAGTAGAACGCAGATTGCGGTTCAAACCTTAGCATTCCTAACAAAGGAGCTTCGCCGCGAAACCGGGTTTCTCTATGCAATCAGGACCCAGGAGCCGAGGATACCCTCATGCAACTCAACTGCGCGAACAACCCCCATGGAACAGGACGGTACAACAACTTACACCCTTCGCGCGCGCGTGCGCGCGTGCGCGCGTCTTGGGGCGACATATTTCGACAGCAAACACCAGGACACACACTGCATTGGCGAATGAGCTGTTCCTCGGGAGTGAAAATAGATATTGACACAACATCAACATTATGCTAGTATATCCCTGTTCCGAACAAACTGCATAACGGAGAGGTGATGGCAATGGCATTGACAATCTCAGAGGCAGCAGAGAAGAAGGGCATCAGTCGGCAGGCACTGTGGCTTGCCATACGAAGAGGCATCTTCAATGCTAGGAAGACTTCCGGTGGAATGTGGTTGGTCGAAGAGGACGAGAAGTGGGACGCTTATGATCCCATGAACTACCCGAGACAGCACGATGCTGAGTCATCTGACAAGGAAGGGAGTTGATCTGTATGGGACTGCTTGACATACTCAAGAACGACGGCGCTGAGGTCCTGAGCGATCCGGTGCAGGTGCAGAAGGCGTTCGCGTACGTGCGGGTGTCTCACGAAGACTCCGCCGAACGCGGCACTAGCCTGGAGACACAGCGCCGGGATATCGAACGGCTTGCTGGTCGCGAAGGTATTGAGATCGTGGAGTGGTTTGACGAACCTGGCAAGTCCGCCTTCAAGGATGATTCCAAGCGGACCGAGTTCCTGCGCATGGTTAAGCACGCGGTAGAGCGCCCGGACATATCGCTTATCCTCGTGTGGAAGTCTGACAGATTCAGCCGAAACCGATATCAGGCGGCGGCGGTCAAGGGCGAACTGGCAAAGGCGGGTGTACGCGTGCTGTCAGTCCTGGAGCCTTACGACTCGACAACCACTTCCGGTATCGTCCTGGAATCCGTAACAGACGCCATGAACCAGATTCGGTCTATCGAGATCGGGCAGGTGACGCACAGGAACATGCTCACGAACTGCGAAATGCGCGACCCCGAAACGGGATGGGCCTACAAGAACGGCGGATGGGCTCAGTTTGGATACCAGAATCACCGAGTCTTCATTGACGCACACCGGAAATATCAGCGGGAAGGTCACTGCATCTGGGTGATTGATGATGAGGTTGTGGCTGGCAAGTCGGTTCACGAGTGGGCACGTACCATGCTCATTGACTGGCGATTGGGAGAACAGGCAAGCCCGGATGTGATTGCCAAGCGGCTGACGCAGGCGGGCGTACCTACTCCGAGCGGGCGTTTTGCATGGTCTGACAGCACGATCAACAGCCTGCTTCAGCCGGAGAGACTGCTTCAGTATGCGGGGTACGGAACCTGGAACAAGATCGAGTACCGTAACGGCGGCAAGCGTGCAAAGGACCGTGGTGAATGGAAGATCATCGAACGGGCACACCCGGCGATCATTACGATGGAAGAGGCGGATGCTCTCCAGGAGATACGCAAGGAGCGAACCTGCAGACCGGGCAAGCGGGGCGCTCGTCCTTCTCCATACATCCTCTCAGGCGGATTGCTTACCTGCACCCACTGCGGCGCGAACTACACAGGCCGGTACATGCACAAGGATGATTACTACGTGTGCGGAGCTCAGATATACCGGCATGGCGCAGGCTGTGGCAGCGCTTGGTATATCCACCGCGAGGAGATCGAGAAAGCTGCTTTCGAGTGCATAGAGCGGTTCTACTCGGCAGATTCCAAGCACGTAGCGGGGATAGTCCGAGACTACAACAAGCGAGTGGATGCTGCGCGCACTTCATTCCATTCGGATGAAGACTCGCGGGCGGCGGAGATATGCGCCATAGAACGAGAGATCGCTAATCTGACTTCATCACTCGCTGCAGGTGTTGACCCTTCCACGGTGAGAGAACAGATCAACTGGCGAGCCGAACGATTGCAGAAGCTGAGAGCGTTTTCGGACATTCCCCAACCAGAGCGGATATCGGCGAAAGACATTCAGGCTCAGTCGGCAGAGGTTCGCCGGGCACTAGAAAACCGCGATCCCAGTCAGATGAGAACAGTCATCCGGCAGTATATCGCGGCCATGGAATCAGACCCGCTGGAGCGTGCTGTGCGGGTCACTATGCACCCTCGCGAGATCAGTTTGTCTACATTGTCTGGTAGCGCCAGGGGGAGTTGAACCCCCGCCGCGGCCTTGAAAGAGCCGTGTCCTAACCGTTAGACCATGGCGCCACGCTGTCATCCTCATCGGCTCTGTGACCTCAAAGGACAAAATCGCCCGCCGGCACCGGCAGACGAATGTAAGGATTATAGCAGAATCTTCCTGAGAATGCAATATTCCTTTCATTTCTGGGTATGATAAGTGATACGAAGTACAGCGGTTTGGCGCACGCATGGGTCATTCGGGCTACGAGAGAGCCGCAGTTCTCGGTTGTGCCAATTCTGTATTTTTCGTGAACTGGCAAATAAACCGGCAAATGCCCTATTATGTTGGAGTGGGCCAGCCACAATAATGGTTGTTCCCATCCTCGGGGGTGTGGAAAAGTAAGGTTAGGCGACGTTCTCGCGGTGCGGGAAATGTATGGTCTGCAATGGGAATCCGTTCCACATGCGAACGGTCAATGAATGCAGAAGCGGGCTGCCACGTGAACCCGATAGCTGAGTCACAGATGTTTCTATAAGTTTTTCAGGGGCAATTAATGAAACTGGTGCGTTACGACAAGAACCCGGTACTCGCACCCACCACAAACTGGTGGGAGAACAAAGCCGTCTTCAACTGTGCGGCCGTGCGATCAAACGGCAATGTTCACATTCTCTACCGCGCTCAAGGCGATGACTATGTATCTCGCTTTGGCCACGCCACCACTCAGAACGGTTTCGACATATCGTGCCGCGAACCAGATCCGAACTACGAATCGGTGGGCGACGAAATGGAGCGGCTGGGCGTAGAGGACCCGCGCATTACCAAGATAGAAGACAGATATTACATCACCTACACGGGCGTTTCCATGTATCCGTGTTCCGAGGCGCGTCCGTCGCCGTTCAAATCCGTGCCGTGGCGTTGCCGAGTGGGACTGCTCTCTACCAAAGATTTTCAGACCTACGAGAAACACGGCTGCATTTTGCCGGATATGGATAACAAGGACGTGGTGCTGTTCCCGGAGCGAATCAAGGGAAAGTATGTGATGATGCACCGCACGTTCCCTAATATCTGGCTGGCATATTCCGATGATCTCATGACCTGGCACGATCACAAGCTGCTGATGCGCGTGCAGCCCAGTTCCTGGGATTGCGACCGAATAGGCGCGGGGGCGCCTCCCATCAAAACGGAGCACGGCTGGCTGGAGTTCTACCATGGAGTGGATCATCAGCGCAATTACCGACTGGGCGTGATGCTTTTGGACCTGGAAGACCCCTCTAAAGTCATAGGCCGCTCAGCCAATCCCATACTCGGCCCGGAGACGGACTATGAGAAGAACGGCCTGGTTCCGAACGTGGTCTTCACCTGCGGAGTAGTGGATTTGCATGACCAGTACTTCGTGTATTACGGCGGCGCGGACAAGGTTATAGGCGTCGCAACTATGTCACACGACGACCTGAAGAAAGTGAAACTGGAAAAACCGGTATAGTATAATAAATACAACCACCAAACAGGCGCGGCCCATTCGCTTCAGCAGCGGGTGGGCTGTGTTTTTTGTTGGCACACCCACACTGCGCATGCAAGCATGCTATACGAGTCATGGCTGAGGGGTTGACTACGGCCAACGCTGGGTATATAATTCGCATTATGCTCGATTCTCGTCGAAGTTCGACCCTTATTGCTCTCTCGAAGGGCGCCGCCGTCACCACTCTCGCAGTAGGCGCGGTGGTTATGCTCGGGTGGGCGCTTGGAATGCCGGCGCTGAAGAGCGTCCTACCCGACTGGGTTGCGATGAAGTCTAACACCGCGCTCTGCTTCATTCTGCTCGGCGCGGGTCTCTTACTGGCGAACGCTTACCCCCGACATGCCGCATTCCGCTTCTTGGCGGGATTCGTGGCTCTCACAGGCTTGTTGACGGTTTGCGAATACGTCTTCGGCTGGAACCTTCATATTGACCAGCTACTTTTCCGAGAGGCCCCAGGCGCGATAAAGACGGTTTCTGCCGGTCGAATGGCCCCGCACACGTCGCTGAGCTTTCTGCTGACCGGATCAGCCCTGCTCCTGCTGGACACTCGTCCGTGGAAGGGCTACCAATTGTCTCGGATTCTCGCCGCTCCTGCACTGCTTCTGGGAATGGTAACAGCGATCGGTTACGCCTACGGGGTCACGGAGTTCGAAGGCGTAGGCCATCACACCGCAATGGCGTTAAACACCGCTCTTTCATTTGTCATATTCAGCCTCGGAATCATTTCCGCCAGGCCGGACCGTGGCGTGATGTCCATAGTGACCAGTGACAGGCCCTGGAGGAACGATTCTCCGAACAATGCTTCCCATCACCCTGTCCATAGT
Source organism: Armatimonadota bacterium (assembly GCA_025358205.1). GTDB lineage: Bacteria > Armatimonadota > UBA5829 > DTJY01 > DTJY01 > JANYKG01. The sequence goes on along the minus strand of JANYKG010000149.1, from coordinate 13,865 downwards.
CTTCGGCGTGGGTCTGTTCGTCGCATGGGGCGAAAGAGCCAAGTTGTACGGCGCTACCGAGGGAACCGCCATCTTCGCCGTGCTGGTCATGATCGTGCTGACTGTACGTACCGTTGTTTCGGCGACTAAGTTGCATCAACTGGACCAAGAGCGCAAAGAAGCGGCTGCAGAAGTGCGGAAGCTGTCTACCTTCCCGGAAGAGAACCTGGCCCCTGTGCTCCGCCTAAGCGCAAATGGGGAGGTGCTTTATGGGAACGGCCCTGCGCACTATCTTATGCGCGCTATAGGGTGGACGTCCGGCCAGCCGGCTCCCGATATCCTGGCCTCGTCCGCGCAGAAGGCGCACGAAACAAGCAAACCCAACCAGGTCGAGGTGGCGCTTCCATCCGGCAAGACGTTCCTCTTCCAGATAGCCCCTATCGCCAACGAAGGCTATGTGAATCTTTACGGCTTCGACATCACCGAGCGCAAGCAAGCCGACAACGAGCGCGAGACTACGCTTGAGTTCCTGCATATCGTAAACACGAGCAATGATACGACCTCGCTTGTCGAGGCGTCTGTCCGCTTCTTCAAGGAACACTCCCGCTGCGAAGCGGTGGGCCTCAGGCTGAAGGAAGGTGACGATTATCCCTACTATGAAGCGCACGGCTTCCCCGAAGACTTCACCCGACTGGAGAACTCGCTATGCTCTCGCAATGTCGAGGGCGAGATCGTTCGTGATGTCGAAGGCTATCCCATAATGGAGTGCATGTGCGGAAACGTCATCTGCGGACGTTTCGATCCGTCGAAGTCCTTCTTCAGCCAGGGAGGCAGCTTCTGGAGCAACAATACTACAAAACTTCTGGCTACCACCACGGACGCAGACCGGCAGGCCCGCACGCGCAACAGATGCAATGGAGAGGGATACGAGTCGGTCGCCCTCATTCCTCTGAGCTTCGGCGACGAGCGGATAGGGCTTCTGCAGATGAACGACCGGCGCATAGGCATGTTCTCAGAGGAGACCATCGCGCTGTGGGAGAGGCTGGCCGGCTATCTCTCCGTGGCGCTTGCGCATTCCAGGGCCGAGGAATGGCTGAAAGAGAGTCAGCAGGACTTGAGTACCGCACAGGCAGTGGCTCATATCGGAAGCTGGCGAATGGATGTTCAGCAGAATTTGCTGGAGTGGTCGGAAGAGAACCACCGCATATTCGGGATCCCCGATGGTACGGCTATGACTTATGAGACGTTCCTCAGCAGCGTCCACCCGGACGATCGTGAACACGTTGATCGAAAGTGGATGGCGGCGCTGAAGGGTGAGCCATACGATATTGACCATCGGATTATCGTAGGAGACACCATCAAGTGGGTTCGCGAGCGGGCCGATCTGGAGTTTGACAAAAATGGGAACCTCATCGGCGGATTTGGAATCACGCAGGATATTACGGATCGCAAGCGGGCTGCGGAGGCGCTGAAGCAGAGTGAAGCTCAACATATAACGATACTTGAGAACCTTGCCGAAGGTTTGGTCGTGGCCGATCTCGAAGGCCGCCTTATCTACTGGAACCCAGCCTCTCTACGAATGCATGGGTACTCCAGCGCAGAGGAAGGGCACAAAAAGCTCACAGAGCTTGCCGATACGTTCGAGCTATCGGAGATGGACGGCACTCCCATACCGCCTGACCAGTGGCCGCTTGCCCGTGCGCTTCGAGGTGAGGTGGTACGCGACTGGGAAGTGCGTGTGCGGCGAACCAACGAAGACTGGCAGAGAATCTTCAACTATCGAGCCACGCCGGTAAAGGACGAGAGCGGTCAAACTCTGCTGGCGGAAGTCAGCGTGACGGACATCACGGAGCGAAAGAAGTATGAACAGGTGGTGCGCGATGCAGAGCACCATAAGATGGACTTTTACCGAAGCACGATCAGCGCCGCAACGGACGGCAAGCTGATCATTGCCGAGAGAGACGAGATCGTCAAGCTGGCTGGAACGCCTATCGCGTCCTGGAAGCTGGAAGGTCCTGATGACGTGGGCGTAGTACGGCATGGGATTGAGGAAATCTCCTTGGAAGCCGGGATGGATGATACCAGGCGCGGACATCTGGCGGTCTCAGTCGGAGAGGCTACGACAAATGCGGTGAAGAACGCCGGCCGGGGTGACACTTCGCTCCATAGGATAGGCGATACTTTCGTCGTGGTAGTCTCGGACAGCGGCGCAGGCATCCCTGCTCTGACGCTGCCGAGTATGGCTCTGCGGCCCGGTTTTTCCACAGCAGGAACCCTGGGGATGGGATACAAGATGATGATCAAGTTCGCGGATAAGGTCTACCTGGCAACGGGGCCGGAAGGAACCACAGTTGCGATTGAGATGACGATTAGCCCTTTGGAAGAACCATCCAACATGGGATGGATGGCGGCATTTGCAGGAGGCATACCATGAGTACAGAAGTCGTCCGGGATACGCAAACGGTAGTACGGGTCGGTGGAGAGATAGACCTTTCCAATGTGAGCGAATTGAGAGCGGCGCTGGATGAGGCAGTGGCGTTGGCGCCCAAGGGGTTCATCATTGACCTGACGGACACAATGTACATAGACAGCGCGGGGGTTCATGCCATACTCCGCGCTTATGTCAAGATGCGCGATTCGCAGGGATCTCTCGCCCTGGTAGTTGGGAACCCGAGAATCAAGAGCATGTTGCAGGTGGTTCATCTTGAGCAGCTACCCCAAATGACCGTGTGCGACGATCTGCGCTGCGCCCAGGAGAAGATGCCTTAGACCATCGTCGCAAGGGATGGGTCAACCCCGAAGTGAAGACATCGGATGACTATACTATGACGAACCGAGACCGCATCAATGAGTGCAAACGGGCCGATGAGTCGCTATGTCTGTTCATAGACAATGCGCCGGCCGCATTCGCCCTTTTTGACTCGGAAATGCGCTATCTGGCGGTCAGCGATAGCTGGTTGAAAGATTTTGGTCTTGAGAGAGCCAGCGTGATCGGTTGCTCTCATTACGAGATTTTCCCCGAGATTTCCGAGGAGTGGAAGCAGGTACATCGGCGCTGTCTGGCCGGGGCGGTGGAGAAAGCGGAAGCGGACCGATTTGAGCGGGCCGACGGGAGTGTGCAGTGGGTGCGTTGGGAAGTGCGCCCATGGCGGAGGGCCGATGAGACTATCGGCGGCATAGTAATCTTCAGTGAGGTTATCACCGAGCGCAAGGCGCTGGAGGATACCCAATCGTTCCTGCTGCAGTGCGGCTGGCCTTCCTCCGGCGAGGATTTTTTCCTGTCGTTGGCTCGCTACCTGGCAGATACCCTATCCGCGGACTTCGTGTGCATAGACCGCCTCTCAGGCGATTGCCTGTCCGCGGAGACCGTGGCTGTCTACTTCGACGGCAAGTTCGAAGACAACATGAGTTATGCGCTGAAGGACACCCCTTGCGGGGACGTGGTGGGCGAGACGATCTGCTGCTTCCCGAGGGACGTGCGCGGCCTGTTCCCCAATGACGAGGTGCTTCAGGACATGATGGCGGAAGGATATATCGGAACCACCCTGTGGAGTTCCCAGGGAGAGCCGATCGGCCTGATCGCCTTGATAAGCCGAATACCGCTGGCAAACCCCGAACGAGCTGCCGCGGTACTGAAGATGGTATCGGTGCGCGCGGCTGGAGAACTGGAGCGCAAGGCGGCGGAAGAGGCGCTGAAACAAAGCGAGGAGCGACTCACTCTGGCCCAGAATGCCGGACACATAGGTATCTTCGACTGGGACATACTTGGCGAGAAGATCGTCTGGACCCGGGAGCTTGAGGAGATCTTCGGCATCCCAGTGGGCAGCTTCGATGGAAACTATGAATCCTGGGTGTCCCGCGTTCTGCCTGAGGATTTGGAGTGGCTGAATCCTGTTGTGGAAGACGCCTTCGATTCAGGGCGCACCGACATGCAGTTCGCCTACCGATTCTTGCGCCCGGATGGTGAGATAAGATGGGTGGAAGTACGCGCGCAGATACTGCGAAACGATGCCAGCGCCCCCTATCGGCTCATCGGTACGAACGTGGACGTAACAGAGCGCAGGAGAGTAGAGGAAGAACTTCGCCGATTGTCCCTGCAACTAGACCTGCACATGGAAAACTCCCCGCTGGCTGTGGTGGAGTGGGACCCGGAGTATCGCATTACTCGTTGGTCCGACGAAGCGCAGCGGGTGTTTGGCTGGAGTGCTGAAGAGATGCTGGGCAAGCACATAGACGATGTGCGATTGGTTTATGAAGAGGACTGGCACATTGTTGCCAAGCTGATGGAGGACATGAACGCCGGAATCCGTCCGCGCAACGTGAACCCGAACCGCAACTACCGCAAGGACGGCGGTGTGATCTACTGCGAGTGGTACAACTCCGTTCTGCGCGATTCCGCCGGCGAAGTCATCTCGGTGCTGTCACTGATTCTCGATGTGACAGGGCGCTTAGACGCCGAGGAGAAACTGAAGCGCCAGGTGCTGCTCCTTCAGCGAGCTATTGCTCCGGCGAATCCGACAATAGTGGATGGCTATTCCGCAGCCTCCGCCTACATCCCTGCCTATTCCGGCGAGGAGATCGGCGGCGATTTCTATGACATTTTCCGTACAGAGGAAGGCAAGGTGGGCATCCTTATCGGCGACGTGTCCGGTAAGGGCATAGAGGCCGCAGCGCTCGCATCGGAAGCCAGAAACGCCATCCGCGCGTTCGCGTACGAATCGTCGTCACCTGCCATGGCACTGGGCCATGCCAACTCGCTGTTGGCGCGGCACGGCTCCACCCAGTTCGCCACGGTCTTCCTGATAGTCCTTGATCCAGCGACAGGCGAGTTCACCTACTCCGGCGGCGGTCACCCACCGGCGCTCGTGTGTCGCGGCTGCGAACTCGTGGAGCAACTGATATCGCGGGGCCTTCCCATCGGACTTTTCGATGGCCTGGTGTACAGCGAAGCCTCGTCCCGGCTTGATTCTGGAGACAAGTTAGTGCTCTATACGGACGGGGTCTCGGAGGCGCGAAACGACGGAGAGATGTTCGGCCATGAAGGTATACTCCGCGTTGCGGGCGACCACTGCGACGACAAGCCGGACGCTCTGGTGAACCGGATTGTTAGCGCTGCGCGGGAATGGGCAAACGGTTATCTTGCGGACGACACTGCTGTGGTTCTTGTCACCCGCGACTGACCCGCTGCTATGGATAACCCTAATACCCCGGTACACTCCTCGGTGACTGCTCACCGAGCATTCTCTGCACGATTACAGCTAAATTTACCAGCCCCGCCTGCCGACAATCTGTACTAACAACGCCATCGGAACGTCTCTCATAGATGTATCACTCGTGCATAATTGTCTTGCGTTTCACTTTGCGCGTAGATAAGAGATGTACGTGCATCACAGCCATGGATGGCATTAGTACATTGCATACATTACGGACAACCATAGAATGGGAAAACAGATTTGCGGGTCAGGCTCTGTTGTTGACAAGAGCGCACGGGGGAAGTAAATGGATTTCCTGAAGCAAAAGAACTACGAAGCGATAATTACGGTGCAAACGGTTATGCGCAAGCGGTCACGCATACTTGGAGTTCGCATGCTCATGTTGATTATGGCGGGGGCAATGATACTGAGCGGCAATCCACTGTGCGAGGCTGGTGGGCCTTCCGAGGCTCAGGTGAAGGCAGCGTTTGTGTACAACTTTGCCAGATTCATAGACTGGCCTTCGCAGGCATTTGCTGATGACGGGGCGCCGTTTGTGCTGGGCGTTATTGGTGATAATGAGATAGCAGGTGCGATAGAGCAGCTTGTGAAAGGCAAGACCGTGAACGGACGGCGCATGGTATACAAGCGCCTGACTGCGGATGCCTCGTTGGATGGGTGTCATCTGCTGCTGATTGGTGCAACAGAGAAGCGAAATGTAGGGAGAATCCTGGATAGACTGAATGACAACAGCGTTGTTACAGTAGGCGAAACAGAAGGATTCGTACGTTTCGGTGGGGTGATTGGATTCGTTGTTGAGAGTAGCAAAGTCGGATTTGATGTAAATGTTGCTGCCGGCAAGAAGAAGCGCGTGAAGGTGAGTTCGCAACTACTGAAGCTGGCAAGGAATGTCATAGACTAACCCCATCGGAGAACTACACTATGAATTATTTCGCTAACATATCAATCAAGAAGAAACTCACACTCGTGATCATGCTCACCAGCGCTCTTGCGCTGATGCTGGCGTTTGCGGGTATTTATGTACATGAACTGATAACATATCGCAGCACAGCCACCAGTGACCTTTCGACGTTAGCAGAGGTTATGGGCAAGAACAGTTGCTCGGCCATCATTTTCGGCGATAACAAAGCCGCGCAAGAGACTCTTGCAGCGCTCTCGGCCGAGCCTCACGTGATGGGCGCGTGCATATACGATAAGAACGGTAAAATTTTCGCCGAGTATCTACGCAGTAACAAAGACCGCTCGGAGTTTCTTCCACCAAAAACAAAAACCGATGAGCATCCAATAGGCCGCAACTGCATGTCCGTGTTCCGCCCAGTGGTATTTCAGCACGAAACAATAGGAACGATATACATACAGTCAGACTTGCTTGAGATGACCTCTCGCCTCAGGCGTTTCGGACTTATCATTGGCGCACTGGTACTGGCATCTCTGTTCATCGCGCTGCTCATTTCATCTAAAGTGCAGGGCGTGATATCACAGCCAATCCTCCGCTTGACCGACACAGTGAAAGAAGTTTCGGCGGAAAAAGACTACTCTGTGCGGGCAACAAAAAGGGCAGATGACGAAATTGGATTCCTTGTGGACTCCTTCAATGACATGCTGAAGGAGATACAGCAGCGGGACGGCGCTCTACAGGAGGCGCAGGAAGAACTGGAGATGCGCGTAGAACGGCGCACGATAGAGCTGCAGCAGGAGATATCAGTACGAAAGCGCGCTGAAGAGGCGCTTCAGCTCACGCAGTACTCCGTTGATATGGCAGCGGTCTCCACGCTATGGATTGACCAGGATGCCAAGTTCATAAACGTCAACAAGACGGTATGCGAGCAACTGGGCTACACACGAGATGAAATGCTTCACATGACAGTTTACGACATCGACCCCGTATTCCCCAGAAACATCTGGCGGGAACACTGGGAGAGACTGCGACGCGAGCGATCCTTCACCATAGAAACCCAGCTATGCAAAAAAGACGGCGGGGCATTCCCGGTGGAAATCAACCTAAACTTCCTGGAATTTGCCGGCAAGGAATTTTTGTTTGCTTTTGCCCAGGACATCACAGAGCGCAAGAGGATTGAGCAGTCTGTTGAGGCCAGCAGGGATCGTGCCAATCAACAGCGCGTCGCAACGGCAACGCTTGCGTTTGATGATGCGATAGGCACTGGTGACATGGTAACGGCGATGAGTCGGCTGACAGAGGAAGTTGCCGCGACGGTCCAGGTTGCGCGCGCCAGTGTGTGGCTGCTCTCAGACGATGAAACAGAGCTGCAATGCACGACGTTATATGAAGCTAATGCCAATAAGCACAGTGATGGGTTCACGCTGAAAGTTGCAGACTACCCGCGCTACTTCGAGGCAATCCGCTCTGCGGGCCGAATCATTGCAGAAAATGCACAAACTGATCCGCAAACGAGCGAATTCGCCGAGGGGTATCTGATTCCACTTGGGATCACATCCATGCTTGATGCAGGAATCCACGTGGATGGCAGACTGGCCGGGGTTGTGTGTCTGGAACACATCGGCGAGCCGCGAGAATGGCAGTCTGATGAAGAGGCCTTTGCCAGCACGGTGGCTACGCTGGTAGCTCAGACGCTCACCAATGCTGAGCGCAAGCAGGCAGAAGAGGCGCTCCGGCAAAATGAAAGGTTCCTTAGAGAGACACAAGTAGTGGCCGGTCTGGGTACCTACGTTCTGGATCTGACCACGAGCCTCTGGGAAAGCTCAGCGGTACTGGACGGAATCTTTGGAATAAGCGACGACGTTGTCCGTGACCGTGATCTGTGGGCCTCAATGCTTCACCCGGAAGACCGAGAAATGATGGTGGACTATCTGGCCAACGAAGTGGTTGGCAAGAAACACTTCTTCAATAGAGAGTATCGAATCTGCCGAGTCAGCGACGGTGAAGTGCGGTGGATGCACGGACTAGGAAGACTGGAACTTGACGAGCAAGGCGTCCCCATGAAGATGATAGGTTCCATTATGGACATTACTGAGCGGAAGCTTGCTGAGGTAGAACTGCGCCACGCGAAAGAGAACGCAGAGGCAGCCAGCCGAGCAAAGAGTGAGTTCCTCGCCAACATGAGCCATGAGATTCGCACTCCTATGAACGGCATCATAGGCATGACCGAGCTGGCGCTGGATACAAATCTGACAGCGGAGCAGAGGGAATATCTGGAATCTGTAACCATGTCTGCAGACAACCTGCTGAGTGTCATCAATGACATACTGGATTTCTCCAAGATAGAAGCCGGCAAGATGGAGCTTGACATTGTGGACTTCGATTTGCGCGACAGCCTGTGCGATACACTTGACACGCTGGCCCTGCGCGCACATGAGAAGGATCTGGAATTGGCCTGCCACATTCTGCCGGATGTGCCTGACAATGTGGTGGGTGACTGCCGCCGTATACGCCAGGTTGTGGTAAACCTTGTTGGTAACGCCATCAAGTTCACAGAAAAAGGCGAAGTCGTTCTGAAGGTTGAACTGAAATCACAGACCAAGACCCGGATTCAACTCCATTTCAGTGTACGCGACACCGGCATCGGCATACCCGCATCGAAACAGCGTCTGGTATTTGACGCTTTTGCACAGGCTGACGGCTCCACCACCCGAAAGTACGGCGGAACCGGCCTGGGGCTGGCGATATCCTGCCAGATAGTGGAAATGATGGGCGGCCAACTGTGGGTGGAGAGTGAAGAAGGAGTGGGCAGCACCTTCCACTTTACGGCTGATCTGAAACTGGGAAAAGTAGAACCCGGTGTGGTGAAACATCCGAACCTGAACAGCGTGGAAGGGCTATCGGTGCTGGTGGTAGACGATAATGCCACAAACAGGCGGATACTGGAAGAAATGCTGACCAACTGGCGCATGAAGCCTATCCTCTGCGAAGGCGGCAGGCAGGCGATAGCGGATGTTGAGAATCTGATCGCCGCTGGTGGTAAGGTAGACCTGGTGATCCTGGACGCCAATATGCCGGAGATGGACGGCTTCATGGTGGCGGAGATGATGAAAGATCATGCCGACTTCAAAGACGCGACAATCATGATGCTCACATCGGCAGGGCAGTGCGATGATTCCGCCAGATGCCGCAACGTGGGCATCCAGTGCTATCTGGTCAAGCCTGTCAAGCAGTCTGACCTGCTTAACTCAATAATGACATGCATGGACATCAAGGGCGAGTTTTCTGAGACAAGATCACACAATGATGCCGTATACGCAGTCACGAACGGACCTTCGCTGCACATTCTAGTGGCGGAAGACAATCCAGTGAACCAGAAGCTTACCACACGACTGCTTGAGAAGCGGGGGCATGTGCCCACTATTGTGGGTGATGGCGGTGCGGCTGTGGAAGCGCTGGAAAATGGGATGTTCGATCTCATACTGATGGATGTACAGATGCCCGGCATTGATGGATTGGAAGCCACGGGCATGATAAGAAAAAAAGAGAGTGTCACAGGCGCTCACATACCGATAATAGCAATGACGGCTCATGCCATGAAGGGAGACATGGAACGATGTCTCGCCGCTGGTGTGGACGGTTATGTCTCAAAACCGGTAAATGTGAACGAACTTTTCAACGTGATAGGAGAAGTTATGGGAGCCACCAAGTCAACAGAATCAGAACCGGTAGGAGAAGTATTAGATATCTCAGCGGCAATGGAACGGATGGAAGGCGACAAGGAACTGTTTGGCGAAATAGCCGGCATGTTCAGTATAAGTTACCCGAACCAGATGCAAGAGATACGGGAAGCGATAAAGGGTGGCGACAACAATGGAGTGGAGCATGCGGCTCATGCGCTGAAAGGCTCAGTAGGCAATTTCGCAGCCAAGCGGTCTTTTGACGCAGCTTTCGCTCTGGAAAAAATGGGGAAATCGGGGGATCTCTCCAATGCAGAGCAGGCGTTCATGACGCTGGAGAAAGAGATCGCCGCACTGACAAGAGTGCTGTCACGATACATTGTGGAGGAGGCTGCATAATGCAGGTTCTTATAGCCGAAGACGATCCTATCTCACGACGTCTTATTGAGAAAACTTTGGCAAAGTGGGGATATGATGTGGTCCTGGCGCAGAACGGCCAGGAAGCGCAGCGCATTCTCCGCGGCGCCCTTGCTCCCCGTCTCGTCATCCTGGACTGGATGATGCCTGGAACTGATGGGCTGACGTTGACCCGCGAAGTGCGTAAACGTGGCAACGACCCCTACACATACATCATCCTGCTCACAGCAAAAAGCCTAAAACAGGACATCATTGAGGGGCTGGATGCCGGTGCGGATGACTACATCACTAAGCCGTTTGACGTTCACGAGCTTAAGGCACGCCTCAGAGCAGGCAGCCGCATTGTGGAGCTGCAATCTCAGCTACTGGGCATGCGTGACGAGCTTGAGGACCAGGCCACGCATGACTTTCTCACCGGTCTCCCCAACCGCCTGCTGTTTGGCGATCGGCTCACGCAGAAACTGGCGGAGGCAACCCGACACAAGAACATGCTCTCGATGATGTTCCTAGATCTGGACAGGTTCAAACTGGTCAATGACGCTCTTGGGCATAACGTGGGTGATAAGCTACTCGTTCAGTCCGCAGACAGGATCAAATCATGCCTGCGAGATGTGGATACCGTAGCGCGCATGGGCGGTGACGAGTTTACCATCATACTATCAGACATCCATGATCCGCTGGACGCCAGCGAGGTTGCGGATCGCATAGTGCAGTCCTTTAGCCCGCCGTTTAAGATTGACGATCATGTGTTGTATGTTACCACGAGTATCGGCATCAGCACGTACCCGAAGGACGGGACCGACGTGGACACACTAGTGCGAAACGCGGATACGGCTATGTACCGCGCCAAGGAGCAGGGCGGCAACTGCTATCACTACTCCACGGAGATGCTCGCCGGCGCCCCTTCGGCTCAGATGAAGCTGGAGAACGCTCTTCGCATAGCGCTGGATAAGAACGAGTTCGTGCTGCACTATCAGCCCAAGGTCAACTGCAAGACAGGCGTCATGCTGGGTGCGGAGGCGCTTGTGCGCTGGCAACACCCCGAGATGGGTTTGCTGTTCCCTGTGCAGTTCATCCCGCTGGCTGAGGAGTCAGGGCTTGTTGTTCCCCTTGGCGAATGGGTGCTGACGGAAGCATGCACACAGAACAAGAAATGGCAGGATGAGGGTCTCATGCCCATGGAAGTTGCCGTCAACATCTCTGTGAAGCAGTTGACGCATGGCGACTTTGTGGCCACCGTGAAACGAGTTCTTGAGGAGACGGGCTTGAACCCCGAATACCTGGGACTTGAGCTGACAGAGACCACCATCATGAACAATACCTCGCAGGCTGTGGGTATCCTTCAAGAACTGCGGGCGATGGGCGTGAGGGTCTCCATAGATGACTTCGGCACCGGACACTCTTCGCTCAGTTATCTGAAGAATCCGCCGATGGACACGATCAAGATTGACAGATCGTTCCTGAAGAATATAGCCAGTGATCCGGACAACGCGGCGATTGCGGGTGCGGTAATAGCTATGGCGCACAGCATGAACCTGCGCGTTGTGGCTGAAGGCATAGAAACGCTTGAGCAGTTGGACTTCCTGCGCTCATTGAACTGCGACGAGATGCAGGGATACTTCATCAGCCGCCCGGTAGGCGCAGATAACTTCAAACAGATAATGGTCTCCGAAGAGGCTGCGGCAGATGCAAAAGGCAAACGCGCAGCCTAGCCTGCATTATTAGCTAACTGAATAATGCAAGGCATTCCGACCATGGTTCACATTTATGTGAACCATGTAGCCTAGTCGGACAGTATCACCCTGCGGATATGAAGCTTGACGCCGGGCTTGCTGCAAGGGTCAATCCGCAGGCGCAGCAGCGGTGTGCCTGTGTCCTTCCACGTCGGGATGTCCACTGTCTGGATAAAGGTCTTGCCGTTTTTGGACCATGTTGTCGCCGTTGACGCGAACTCCGCGAACTCCGGCATCCGGCCCGTCGCCCAGTAGACCTGCAGTCGCGGCGGCAGGAACCCCTCCATCACGTCGCCTTCCAGACCGCCTTCTATCGTTATGCGCTTGATCTGCTTCATGGGAACCTTCACGGTCGGCAGGATGATGCACGGATCGCCGCCCGTGGTCTCGAAGACCGCGCCTTCCTCGGTTCGGCCCTTCAATTCCATCTGCACCAGCGTCATCTCCTCGTCCTTCATGCCGCCTTTTTCGAAGTTGACGACGAACGGCAGCTTGGCCTTCGGAACCGAGTAGCTCTTTCCGAAAACGTACTTCTTAGGCTCCTTGATCGGCCAGGGCTTCGACTCATTCTCCTTCGCGGTCTTCAGTTCGTCCGGCGTGAGCACGTTCCACGACGCTATCTCCTCTGCGGTCGGAACCTTCTCGTTCGGCGATGACTTGCCTGTGACCGATGCAATGGCTTTCAGGAAGCCGAAGCCGTGCTCCTTCGACGGCTCGATGCACGCGCCCTCACCCCACTCGTTCCACGCCTCCGTCATCACCACCGGCGATGCGGGGTTGACCTGCTTGAGCGCGCCCTTCAGCATCTTGGCGTACTGCTCCGGCGTGTTCCCGGTGTTGACCAGTGCATTCTCCAGCCCCGCGCGAGGTCGGTCATCCCAGCCGGAGAACGTGCTGGGCCAGTAGGGAAGCCCCGCCTTCACGCCCTCCTGCCGCAGCTTGGGGTAGACGTACTTCGTGAGCATGTCGGTCAGTTCGGCGTACGGTATGTTGTGCGTGTCCCAAGTGACGCTGGCCGGGCGCATCCAGCAGTAGGTGTAGGCGCAGAACGCGTCGAACCCCAGCCCCTTGAGCATCTTGAGGTAGTCCGGCGAGTTGCCGGGGTAGACCGCCACGAGGTAGAGATCGGGGTAGCCCTTCTCCTTCGCCCTGGCGCGCATGGCGGCAAGCGAATCGCGCACGCCCTCGATGCCGCCGAAGCTGAGCAGCATGTTCGTCTCGTAGATCATGAACACCGGGCGACCGTTGATGCGCAGGTAGTTCGGCTTGCTGAAGTACTTTTCACAGATGGAATCGGTCATCGTGAGGATGGCGGATTTCGATTGATCCAGGGGCTTTTTCCACCAGGGACCGCCGTGGTTGCACCAGTGGAGGCAGAACTTGATGTCCTTGTTCTTCGGGGATTTCAGGTATCCGCTGTCCAGCGAGCCGTTGAGGAACTCCTGCTCGGCGTTGTAGTACCAGTCGAAAGCGATGAAGTCAATGCCGTGGGTACTCATCCAGGGGACGTAGTAGTTCCAGAGCTTGGGGTCGGCGTCGTTGTAGAACCCGCACAACGCGCGCGGCGTGGCGGCCTTGATGATGGCGCCCTGCCACTCACCCTGCTCGCCTTTGGGGTGACACCAGCCGGGGAAGTAGTACATCCCGACCATCGGTTTCGCCTGCTCAGCCGAACAGTCGCCCTGCACAAGCATCATCGCACACAAGCACACGCACGCGGCAACGGCGGATATTCGCTCCATGTCTTCACCCCCGCACAAGGATAGCAGAGATGGTGAACTAGGGCAACTGGGTACGCGCACGCCGCTGGCGAAGGTTTTGAGTGTGTACATTTGAAAAGATGCTCCAAGTTTCGTAGACTTGTTCTGATGAAGGATCAATCAAACGAAACGGAGGAGCATCGATGACAAGTATAACGCTGAAGGAAGTACTCAGGCAAACACGA
>JANYKG010000095.1 GCA_025358205.1 Armatimonadota bacterium | reverse complement strand
CGCTGCCCGTTCCGCCCGCAGTCACCTTGAACTGCGATACCACAGTCATGAGGTCGTCGGCAATCTTCGCGACCTCACCGGCGGAAGCGGACATCTCCTCTACGGAGGCATTCTGCTCCTGCGCGGCTGCCGATACTTCCTCTGCGGAAGCGGCGTTCTCTTCGCTCACTGCAGCTACCTGCTCAACGGATCTGGTGACCTCGCTGGCCGTTGCAGCCATCTCTTCGGTAGCAGCGGTGCTCTCCTCAGTCACTGCGGACAGGCTCTCTACAGCCTTCGCAACCTCAGCGCTGGATGCACTCATCTCTTCTGTCGCAGCCGATACGTCCTCGATCTGCTGAACTATGGAGTTTACTGCCGCTACGATGCTGCTCAGGGCTTCACCGGCCTCGTTCGCCAGTACTGTTCCCTGCTCAACTTCGCTGGTGCCTGCCTGCATGGCTTCCACCGCGTGCTCTGTCATCTTCTGGATCTTGCCAATCAGATCAGCAATCTCCTTGGTAGCCAGCGAGCTTCTCTCAGCCAGTTTCCTGACTTCGTCTGCAACTACGGCAAACCCCTTGCCGTGCTCGCCCGCTCTCGCCGCCTCGATGGCCGCGTTCAACGCCAGCAGGTTCGTCTGCTCTGCTATGTCGTCAATCGTCTCAACAATCGCACCGATCTGCTTGGAGCTTTCGCCCAACTGGACAACCGCTGTCGCCACGTTGGATGTTGTCTCCTTGATCCGTGCCATGCCTGCCACAGACTTGCCGACGCTCTCTCCACCGGACTTCGCCACATCGGCAACTTCCAGTGATGCGCCCGCCGCAGACTGCGAGGTCTTGGCTACGGACTCGATGGCCGTGGTGATCTGCTGAACCAGCGATACCGTGTCTTCCACAGTCTTCGCCTGGCTCTGCGCACCCTTCGCCACTTCCTCAATTGCCTGAGAAAGCTGCTCCATGGAACTGGACGCCGATGTTACCATCTTTGTCTGCTCCTGAGAGCCGGATGCCACCTGGTTGATCGTCTCGGCTACCGACTGAGATGCCTTGCCGACTTCCGTAGCGGTTGCCGCTACGTCCCTGGCCGTATTCGTTACCGATGAAGCGGCTGTACCCGCCTGGGTGATGATCGCTTCCAACGCCGCGCATGCGGTGTTCAGGCTGCTCGTCATCTTTGCGTGGTCGCCCTGGTAGTCGCCAACCACTCTGGCCGTCAGGTCGTTGTCCGCCAGTTTCACGAGCACTCCTGTAGCTTCGTTTACCGGCGTGATGACCGCGTCCAGGCAGTCATTGACACCCTTCACGATAGCAGCGAAGTCACCCTGGTGCTTTGATGCGTCGGCCCTGGTATCAAGCCGACCTTCAACTGCAGCTACTGAGAGCATGTTGGCGTCTGCCACCAGCTCGTTCACCGCGCCGATACACGTGTTCAGGTTGTCCTTGATCGTGTTGAAGTCGCCGTTGTAGTTGTCCGTGATCGGTGCAGGTATATCACCCTTACTGATCCGGTCAACGTAATCGGCAGCAACGTTCAGCGGGCCGATGACCGAGTCAAGGCATTCATTTACGCCCTTCACGATAGCAGCGAAGTCACCTTGATGCTTGGAAGCGTCTGCTCTAGTTGCAAGCCGACCTTCAACTGCAGCCACGGCCAGCATGTTGGCATCAGCCACCAGCTCATTAACCGCACCGATGCATTTGTTCAGGTTATTCTTGATCTCGTTGAAGTCGCCGTTGTAGTTATCGGTGATCTTCTCAGGGATATCGCCGTTGCTTATTCTGTCTACGTACTCCGCAGCAACGTTCAGCGGACCGATGACTGCATCTAGGCAGTCATTGACACCCTTCACGATAGCGGCGAAGTCGCCCTGATGCTTGGATGCATCGGCCCTGGTATCAAGCCGACCTTCGACTGCGGCTGTGGCGAGCATTGCGGCATCAGCCACCAACTCATTAACCGCGCCTATGCACTTGTTCAGGTTGTTCTTGATCTCATTGAAGTCGCCGTTGTAGTTATCGGTGATCTTCTCAGGGATATCGCCGTTGCTTATTCTGTCTACGTACTCCGCAGCAACGTTCAGCGGACCGATGACCGCGTCAAGGCAGTCATTGACGCCCTGGACGATATCATGATAACCGCCATTGAACTTGTTCGCGTCGCCTCGTGTATCCAGCCTGCCGTCCACAGCGGCCTTGCTGAGCATGCCCGCTTCAGAGACTAGGTCGCGGAGCGCGCTGACCACAGCGATCA
The DNA here is from genome assembly GCA_025358205.1 of Armatimonadota bacterium. Lineage (GTDB taxonomy): Bacteria > Armatimonadota > UBA5829 > DTJY01 > DTJY01 > JANYKG01. The sequence goes on along the minus strand of JANYKG010000095.1, from coordinate 1,267 downwards.
TGCTCTTCGCAAGCACATCTTTGTCCGAAGCCTGAGTAATCTCTACACTCAGGTCGCCTGCCGCGATCTTCTCGGCGGCTGCTGCCTGGGTCTTGGTGTTCTCCACCATGGTTCCCATGGCGCGCATCAGGTCGGCGATTTCGTCCTTGCCCTTTGCTTCCACAGACACGTCCACATCGCCAAGCGCCAGCTTGTCCGCCACGCCCGCCAACTGCGCAACCGGCTTGGCAACGCTGTTGGCGATGATCAGGCCGAGTCCCATGGCCATTAGTACGCCTATGACGATGAAGGAGAGTATCATGGCGCGGGATGAACCAGATGCCTTGTCCGCTGCTTTGTCGGCCGCCTTGGCATTCTTATTGTTGATGACTATAATCTGATTCAGCAGGTTCTCGGCCTCGGTGAACGACTTGCCGTTCGTTACCAGTGCCGCTGTGACCATTTTGCCAAACGTACTGTCTGATTTGGTGGACTCCCAGGACTTTACAAGCTCGATATAGGCAGCGTCATCAGCCTTCCACTTGTCCCAGGCCGGGACGAACTTGTCCCATACAGCCTTTTCATCGGCACTCTGAGGCAGCGGTTCGTAAATCTTCCTGGCGTCGTCTGCCCGCTTGAAAGAGTCGGCGATTCTCTGATGTCCAGCCTGACGCATTTCTGGAGTAAGTACTCGGCAGAGCAGGGCGTTCTCCGCGCTGTCCACGGAGGTCTGTGCCTCGCTCATGGTAAGCAGCGCCTGGATGGACGGCAGGTAGACCGTAGCGCCTTCGTCCTGCGCCTTCTTTACTTGTCCCATTCCGGACAGGCCGCTGACGCCGATAATGGCGGCGATTACCGCTACTACCAGGAACGCGCCTATCAGTCTCGGTTTTAGTTTTATTGAGTCTAATCTCATGATGAAACTCCTCCTGTGAGTTTTCGTCTCGCCGCTCGCTAAGATTGCGAGCGACGTTGTTAATAGCGATTTCGAGTGCTTTGCACTTCCACACGCCAATCCGTGTCAGCGAGACGCCGGCATTGGCAGTGGTGAAACAATGCGAATCATGATGATCCCTCGCAGCCGTGCTCTGGCTGCCACAACCCTGATCTGCTTCATAGACTTCCCGCATAGTGCGGGTTCTTCTCATAACCATTCACGCGTGTGGTGAATAGCTTGCCCTGGTTCTAGTATAGGTTTCCGTAACACCTCCTGGGCCACAATACCGCTGCGGCGAATGATATTATTTATTGATCAAATCTACCTGGGAGCGCGGACGTCCTCGTCCGC
>JANYKG010000090.1 GCA_025358205.1 Armatimonadota bacterium | reverse complement strand
ATTATGCATGTCCCGCATAATCCGCGGCCTTCTGAGCATTATTCATGCTTTTCATGAATAATGCGGGCTAGGGATGCCCTTTCATCGAATTCCCTGGTGGCGACATTCGAATACCGGAAGACCGCTCCAGGAGACGAATGTCCCCGTCCTCCACGATCTGCTCGAAGCCGTTCGGTCCGGTAACCCGCGCCGCTCCAAGCACCCGGTACACACTCCGACCAGGGATTTCGAACACCATGAGACCACCGGCGCTAAGACAATGGAACACGTAGCCCTCGATCTGGTCGAGTCCCTTCGGTATGCTGATGGCGACCTGCGCGCCTGCCTGGGTCAACCGCTGCTTCTGCTCCTGCCGCCATTTGAGTTGCTCGGCTGTGGGCGGTGTGACCAGATCAGCCACTACCGTCCCCTGGGGCAGTTTCTGATTGAACGCCGAATCCGGGACCTCCACATCGTATTCAATCTTGTTGATTTCGCTGGTGAGATTGTGATCCTTGTCGTAATCCTGCATGGAGATCATCAGGTTGGTTTTCTTGTCAATGGTGAAGACAACCGTACCCGAGTAGTACTTCTGCTTCTCATGCCCCGTTAGTATCAGCACCTCACGGCCGTCAGGGAAGGTCGCGCTCTCAATGCCCAACCTCATGCCGTATCCTGCGGCAAACTGCTTCAGTGAATCGGCAGAGAGTATGGCCTTAAGACCTTCGACGCCACCGGTGGCTTCCGCCGGTTCGATGGTTGCAATGCCTTCCCAGACGGTGGTCGAGCGGCCGTCCTTGACGAGATAGTCATACGATTCGCCGTGACGCATACGCATCTTATCCGGGGCTTTGAACCAGCCCTCCATGACAACCTTGTTTCCATCCTTGTCTAATGTCCAACCGGTGATATGGCAGCTCCTCACATTCGCCAACGCCCTCAGCACCTGGGCCACTGCTGAGTTGCCCTCCATTTTGGGGAACAGGAACCCTCCAGTGACCAGCAGGATGATGGCGAATGCCACCGCGTACTTTGCTCTTCTCATAGTGAACGCCTCCGATGCGCGGGATCGGGTTGGCGAGGTGAGTCGGGCTTGCGCTGATGCCGTCATTGCATCCGCGAGCAACTTCTCATCGAGCGACGGCGGCAATGAGTCGTCTTCAAGCCGCTCTATTCCACGGCTAAGACGCGACCATTCCGCTGTGCTGCGCCTGCAGTCGGCACACAACATGCGGTGCATAAACGCTGACAGGCGGTTTCTGAATCCGTTACGCCGGTGAGTTGTCTGGCAATCGTTGTTCATCAGCCTTCACCTCACTTTCTCCGAGCCTTTCGCGCAGAATAGTGAGCGCGCCGTTGATCCGTGACTTGACGGTTCCGATGGGGATATCGAGTACTTGGGCGGCCTCCCGACAAGTGAAGCCGTCGAGGTAGACGAGGCAGACTACCTCACGATACGGGTCCGGCAGGGCATATACCGCCCTTCGGATTCTCGACCGCTCGTCCTCGGCGACCAGCGCTGAGTCCACGTCGAGCGTCTCCTCTGCTTCGTGCCAGTCTTCCAGTGGGACGGTCTGAACCGCACGCTCATCCTGTCGCTTGACAAGTAGGTACTGGCGGTATGCGATGCCGAAGACCCAGGTCGAAAACCTCGACCTCCATCGGAACGAACCGATGCTCTGCCACACCGCAAGGAACGTCTGCTGCGTGATGTCCTCGGCTGTGGATGAGTCCCGGCAAAGCCGCAGGGTGAACCGGTAGACCGGATGCTTCAGCGCGTTGATGACAGCAAGGTAGGCATCATCATCGCCGCGCAGGAGCGCCGCTATTGTACATTTTTCGATATCCGTCATCTGGAGTCCTAACCTGGATTATTCATGAACTGAATAATCCAGTGCCTTCGGAGCATTATTCACATTGTTCGTGAATAATGCGGACCAAGTCCTGGATTCTTGCGCTCTCACCTTATGTGTAGTACATTACGGCCGATTCGGTTCGAAAAATCAGTTTGCGTTAGGCGCTTTCGAGCAAGTAGGCGTTGGAAGTGTAGTGCCAGTCTGCATCTTTCCAGAGTGTGAACAGCGGCTCGGCGTAGTTGGATAGACTGCTGCCTGCATAGTCCAGGGCGGCGACCACGCGCAGTGAGTCCGCATTGTACCGCTTGTACCATTCCCACCCGACATCGGGATGATCCGGCCAGAAGCACGGGCCGAACGGCTCAGTGTTGATCGCCGTCAGCCGCTTGCCGGAGGGCAGCGTCATGTTCTGCAGGCACCCCGCATGATAATCATGTGTGCGCTTGAGCATCTGCCGGTAGTGCTTGCGGCAGGCAGTGTCCCAGGCATGAGACCATGCCTTGAAATCCACCTGCTCCAGTCTCTCCCACACTCCTCCGGGCTTCACGTTCTTAGTGGCTTTGGCGAAGGCCGCCTGGTCGTCTTTGTCCGTGATGACGTCCGGCATGAAATGTACGTCCACAACATCGTAGGCATCGGTCAGGCGTTCCGCGAACGGCTCAGCCCCGAGTGAGGAGTAGGAGATCGGAATCTTCTCGCGTGCGACTTCCGCTTTGATCGGTTCAGCCATCCAGTTGTTGACTCGGCGAAAAACCGCGTTCACCGCATGAGCCTTCTCCGCCTGAGTTTCCCCTTCTTTTAGGGGACGCTTGTTCAAGTCCCTGATCTCGGCCACTCCTCCGCCGGCGAAGTGCGGCACCTCGTTCATCGGGGCTATCCACACCGCGCGTTCCAGCACACCATCCTCGCGCATCAGCTTGAGCGCATTCACCCAGGTTTGCGCGTAGTGCGTAAACTCGCGTTCCTCATCGGCCTCCGCGATTGTGTATGCGGGCGCCGGTCTGGAGAAGATGGAGCCGCGACCAAACATATGCGCCTTGTCCCAGGAGTCCAGTCCGAGCCATATGCCGTGCTTTCGGCAGAGATCGGCAAGTTCCGCGACCTTCTTGCGAACGTTGCAGGTGTGGGTGGTAGCCACCTGCCCCCACTGCGGCAAGTTGACCCCTGGTACCCATCTCTTGTCAAAACGGGATTCCATCATCAGCACACGTGAGGGAAAGCAGTCTACTCGCAGCGTATTGTATCCACGCTCGGCAGCCTCAGCTACACGGCGCTCCAAATCTTCGTATGCGCCGTCGGGGTGATGGGCCATCAGCCAGGAGAAATCCCACATGGAAATGGTGAGCCGAGTGCCGCGCCCCATATAGGTCCGTGGGACTGGGGCCGTGGCTTCGGCGGACAGAGGGGGTGTTGCGGAATTGGCGGCGGATGATGTGCCGACCACCAGCCCAGCTACTCCTGCAGTTGCTCCTTTGATAAAATCGCGACGCGAGAACTCTGTCTTGGATGAATCTTGAATAAGCATAATGGCACCTTCTTCCTTCGGGTCTCTAGTAAGTTGGGCAACGCGCTCAGCAAGCCGTGCCGATATAAACGCGGCTGCCGGATCACAGTTTGATCTGGTACTCCCCGCCCTCTGGCAGGGCGACATGGAGTATCTCGCCGGACGGTGTCTTCTCGATCCGCGTCAGGCCCGCGAGCCGGGCGGTATCCTCGGACGATGTCTCAGTGTACAGCGCCACCACCCTGCGCGCCGCCTCGTCGCCGGCCTTCACCTCACGTGGGTTGTCGCTGAAGGAGCCATACAAAAAATCCTGCCGCGCGCCGTCGCGGTTGTAACCGGTAACGTCTTGGTAGACTATTCCCGACCCAGACACCGCCACAATCCCCAGCCGCCCGTCCACGTTCGCCCATTTGCCGGGTATGCGGATGAGCGATTCAGTGCCGGGGCCGGTGACCGTCTGCGAGCCTTTGCTGTGGTAGAGCGTGCGTTGATTTCCGGTGTACTCATCATTCTGGATGCCGACCGGAACGCCCAGTTCACCAGTGATCGTCAGGCTCTTCTTCGCAAGTATCCTGTCCGCATATACCACAGTCTTCTCGCCAATGGATGCGAACTTCAGCCGCTGCTCAAGATCGCCGCCATTGACCAGCATGGTACCATTCGTCTGAAAACCCTTCAGGGTACTGCTCCACACTTGCCCGATGACCCTGGGACCGCCCGGTCTGCCGTCTTTGATCGCGAACGAGCCGACCAACCCATTGGTGCGCGGCGTCGTGAAGTACGGGTTGCCCTCATGTCCAGGGCCTATGGGCATCACCATCCCCATGATCTGGTTCTTCCACGAGAACGAGACGAACTTGCTGTCCGTGCGGTGCGTCATCACATCCACAAAGTTGTACTTGCGAACGCCCTTCAGCTCGGGTGTATCGCGAATGGTTCGTTCTTCCGGCGCGAAGCCCAGTGTCTGGTGAAGCATCAAGCAGTAGACGATGCGCTCAGCCGTGATCGCCTCCCTCGCATAGCCAAGCCTGGAACTCGCTCCGGCAAAACGCCCGCCGTGGAGAAGTTGATGCCCTCGGACGTACTGAGCCACGATCTTCTCCATGCCTGCCGCCAGCGGGTCCTTCAGGTAGCTGGACAGAAACGCGAGGTAGTGCGTATGGCCGTCGCTGTTCAATGCCCAGTCCATGCCCTGTGTGTACGCCCAGAATCCGTGCGGCATCATAATCGTCTGCAGAAGCCCCCAGTTATCCTTCAGATGATGTCCCGCAGCCTGCGGAATGGGACGCCCCGCATATGCGTAGAACAGCGCTCCCTGGCCGACCTCAGCCGGGCTGACCATGGTGTACGATGGGTGGAAGAAGCCGTGGTTCTCCAGCGTGAAATCGGGATAGTAGTTCGGAATATTCACCCAATCCTTCACGCGCTGCCCGTCTACAATTGTCGAGTCTTTGAGGTCCTGGCGAACAGAAACCGTGTTCATCATGTACTCGATGGACTTCTGCTCCCACTTCTGCGCATTCGGATTTTGCGGGAACATCGCGGCGGCCAGGGATATGGCGGTCTGGTCCCAGCCGTTTTCCTCGGCCTTCGTGTCGCCCGCTTCTTGGCCCGGCGGCTTGCCCTTGAGGAAACGGTTCGCCTCGAAAGTGACCACCTTCTCGACGGACGCGCGAAGGTCCGCGTCCATGTCATCCCACAGCAGCAACGACGCGAACCCCATCGTGCCGGCGTACATGGCGGACTGCCAGGATGCGCCCCACTGCTTGCCGTTCACGCACTTTGGATCACCGGTCCGATGCGTGCGGACGACATAATGGATACCGGCAATCGCGCGGTTCCGGTAAGCCTCGCGGGTCTTGGCATCCAGCGCATCGGTTTTCTTCGCCAGGGTGGCGTATGCGAGGGCTGTGTTCGACACCGCCCGGACGCCCTCATTGCTGTCGGCAACGCCGTCTCCCCAGTATCCCGCGTCCGGAATCGTGGTGGATTCGTGCCACTGAGTCTCCGCGTATCGGCATGAGTCCACGAGCATCTGCGTGTACAGGTCCATAAGCTCGCGGTTGGAGATGGATGGGCGAATGTTATAGACGTCCGCGTGAACCGCGGTGGAGAGAATGAGCAACAGGGTAATCAGCGCCTTCATGAGTTTCCTTCCGACTGAATTGCTTGGGGTATGTTCAGCTTCCGAAGGTCAGACTCCTGCGAGACAAAGCAAAGCCCGCCGGGAATACAGCAATCCGAGCAGGCGTAGTTCGCGTTTTGCGTTTGATGTTAGGCAGGAAGGAGATACAACTCAAAGCTGATGTGCATCAGTAAATAGGCGGTCACGTCTCCGCCACCCTGAGGAGTCTGCGACGACGGCATCGGTCCGGTCGCCTCCATCTGCGCATCCATCACGCCCTCGGTGCGCACCACGCGCCCTTTCTCCTGCGAGAAGAACGTCGTGCCGGTCGCTGTCAGCTTGCCCTTGCCTTTGACTCCCTGCGGAACCATCTGATTACCGCCCAACCCTGCCAAAGCTTTTTCCATATCCAGGTCGGCGGAGATATCCTGTTTGATTACGGCCACCTTGGAGTTCCCGAGTTTTTCATCCAGGCTGATCACGCTGCCAACCATCATAAGGTTGCCGCCGGGGAACGGCAAACCCTGAGACCATGATTCGCCCAGCGCCAGTTCGCCTGTTGGTAGTGCGGAGAACTTCTCCACGCTGAGAGGCATCCCCGGATACTTCTGCGCCCCGGCCACGCTCTTCACCATGCCGCTCTTGTCCATCACGAACACGGTGGTCGGCATCTTTTTGGTGGGCAACTCAACAGTCTTGTTTCCATAGGTGTAGCGAGCTGACTCTACGATGCTGCTTATCTCTGCATCCCCGTTCGGCAACACACGTTTCACACGCTGCCGGACGACCGCCACAGCGCGAACTGCGAGGTTCGATGCCTGGGGAGCGTTCGGGATACCGCCGAAGCTCGCACTGCCGTCCATAATCATTTTGTAGCGGGTCAGGTCGCCGGCCTTGAACTTCATCTCAAGCTTGACGGTCTCCTGTCCCAGCGCGCAGGCTGCTACCGCCAGCACGAGGACAAAGCACGCGGCTATGATTCGTCTGTATGTCATGAGGATCTCCAGTCTCACCGTTATAGTGTCTTTGTTCCTCATTCCCCCGCTGAATTCCAACTGCAATAGAAAAAGGCCCGGTTTCCCAGGCCTTCATTCCCTATCGAGTATCGAGCAACGAGTATCCGGCTCCCCATCAGCCATCAACCATTCCCCTAATAGTGCCAGTCCACGTCCGCGACTTCCTTCGCGTACTTCTCGATGAACTCCCTGCGCGGCTCTACCTTGTCGCCCATCAGCGTCGTGAACATCTCATCGGCGGCGACCCCGTCCTCCAGGGTTACCTGAAGCATGGTGCGCTTGGCCGGGTCCATAGTCGTCTCATGAAGCTGATCCGCGTTCATTTCGCCGAGTCCCTTAAATCGCTGCACTTTCAGGTCACGCTTGATGCGGATGCTCTTGAGTATCTCTTCCAATTCCTCGTCGTTTCGCGCATAGAACTGCTGATCCTTGCCCGCGCTCACGCGGTAGAGCGGCGGTTGGGCAATGTACACATGCCCGTGAGCAATCAGCGGACGCATGTAGCGGAAGAAGAACGTGAGCAGCAGCGTGCGAATATGGTCGCCGTCTACATCGGCATCGGTCATGATTATGACTCTGTCGTACCTGAGCTTGCTAATATCGTAGACAAAACTGTTATCCTTGTCCTTGGTCTTCGGGAGATCGTAGCTGTTGTCCTCGGTCTCCACGCCGTCTTCATCGGTGAACAGCGGCAGTTCCACTTCTTCTTCATCACTTGTGCCCATCGCGATGCCGGTGCCCAGCGCGGTGATGAGCGCGCGGATTTCGGCGTTCTCAAGCGCCTTGTCCAAGCGGGCTTTTTCCACATTCAGGATTTTACCGCGCAGAGGAAGCACAGCCTGATATCGTCGGTCTCTGCCCTGCTTTGCCGAACCGCCTGCGGAGTCACCCTCAACCAGGTAGACTTCGCACTTGGATGGGTCGCGCTCGGAGCAGTCGGCCAGCTTGCCGGGGAGCGAGGAGTTCTCCAGCGCGTTCTGCCGTTTCACCAGGTCCGCAGCCTTGCGTGCGGCCTCTCTGGCGCGGGATGCGGTGACGGACTTCTCGATAATCCGCTTGGCGACGTTCGGGTTCTCTTCCAGGAACTCGGTGAGGCCCTCGCCCACGATGGAATTGACAATGCCTTCAACTTCGCTGTTGCCCAGCTTAGTCTTGGTCTGTCCCTCAAACTGAGGCGCCAGTAGCTTGCAGGAGATGACGGCGGTCAGGCCTTCGCGCACGTCGTCGCCGCTGAAGTTGTTCTCTTTTTCCTTGAGGAAGTTGTTCTTACGCGCGTAGGTGTTGATCACCCTGGTCAACGCGGTTTTGAAGCCGGAGAGGTGTACGCCTCCCTCAGCAGTGTTGATGTTGTTCGCGAAGGTGAGAATCTCTTCGTGGTAGCTGTCGTTGTACTGAAGCGAGATTTCCACATCCGTGTCTTCGCGCTGCCTGTTGAAGTAGATGACCTTGTGCAGCGGGTCTTTGTTCCTGTTCAGATGCTCCACGTAAGCCGCGATTCCGGTCTTGTAGTGGAACTCCTGCGACTCACCTGTTTCTTCAATGGTGAAGATGATCTTGACCTGCTTGTTCAGGTAGGCCAGTTCGCGAAGCCTCTGCGCCAGTACGTCCGTATGGTACTCTATTTTGCCAAAGATCTCATGGTCCGCCAGCCAGCGAGTGTATGTGCCGGTTCCCTTCGCCTTGCCGACTTCCTTCAAGGGTGCGTCCGGTACTCCGCGCTGATACCGCTGCGCGTAGCGCTTGCCCTCACGACAAACCTCGACTTCCAGCCATTCGGAGAGCGCGTTCACCGCCGATACGCCTACGCCGTGCAGTCCACCTGAGACCTTGTATCCCCCGCCGCCGAACTTGCCGCCCGCGTGGAGTATGGTCATGGCTACTTCCACGCCGGAGATGCCCATCTCGGTGTGTATGTCTACCGGTATGCCTCGTCCGTTATCGCGCACGGATATGCTGTTGTCTCTGTGTACCACGACCTCCACTTCACTGGCATGACCCGCCAGCACTTCGTCTATGGAGTTGTCCACTACTTCCACAAAGAGGTGATGAAGACCCTTAGTTCCCGTGCTGCCAATGTACATGGCCGGGCGTATGCGAACGGCCTCCAGCCCCTTCAATACTGTTAGCTGGTCGGCATCATACTGGCCCACATCCGTGCTATTCATGTTCACATTCTGATCTTCGGCCATATCTCTTGAGGTACTCCTTCACAGCGAAAACGCTTGTGCGGATGCTGGTAGACATATTATCCGCGATGCGCGCTTCAGTGGCGATTGCTCCATGCTGACAGCTTCGTCTGATTGCCTGAATTTTACCACAGATGAACGCTCAGCGTCAAGGAAAACGGGGCGCTCCCAAAGGGCGAGAAAGGAGGCCTGCAGCCCCTGAATTTCGGCCTTTGCCCTAGACTTGATGTCCGCTGGTTTGACCGCGTACAGCGCGTTGTACAGCTCCATGTTCCGGAAACATATCCCCGCTAGTGGCCGGGCAATCCGATTGCCGGCGCGCCACTGGTCGTCGTCCTCTCGGTTGTCTCCCATCCTTCATTTACCGTTCCGGTCCTGGTCATGTTCAGATAGTATCTTTTCACCTGGCCTGTCGCGGTATCCAGCAGGAACACACACTTCTCATCAGTGGCGCCGCCCTGATTCACAAACTTGTAGTACCCCTGGAATAGCTGATATCGCCCTCCCTGCGTGGCCGGACTGTATTGGTCGGCAGCGAACACATGGCCGATTATCAGCACGAGAAATACACCCAGTACAACGAAGCCCAGCGAACGAATGGAATCCTTCATGGTAGTAACCCCTTTCAGGTTGGTTTATCTCAGCCCGGGCCGTTAGTGAAGTGGACAGTCCGGGGGTATCTGAGCATCATCCACAGTATTCGTGAGAGATTCATATCAGTCATTCCACGGCATGAAACAAGTCTCCTGCCAATAAGGAAAACAGAGCACACAAGCCCGCATTATTCACGAAGAACGTGAATAATGCTCAGAAGGCCCTGCATTATGCGGGATGCGCATAATGCAGGCTAGCACAAGCCCCCAGCAACCCGCACAGCCACGAGCGCCCGTATTGTTGGCAAAAAAAAACACTTGACTATTTTCATAGGAGTAGTTGACAAATCTTCGCGGTGTGGTATAATTCTCATTGTAAGCTCCGTGCGGTAATGCGGACTAGTGGAGGATCGGCGCAGAGCGCTGACCCGCGGTCGCATGTCGGAGAGCTTGTACAGTCCCCGCTTGCCGGTTGGTCACGCTTCGCCTCTTGCCTTAGCCTATCTGTGGATCAGGGTTTTCTGGAGGAAAAGCATACGTGAACAAGCAGTCCCTTGGGAAGATTATAGTCTGCCTGGCCGTTATGGCTGTCCTCGCGGTCTCCTCGTCCGCGCAGGTCGTTACACCGCCCACCCAGCCCAGCCCCATTGAGAATGCCAAGGCGCTGATGACCAAGAGCAAGTTCGCAGAGGCGCTCCCCATACTAGAAGGCATCACCTCGTCCGATAAGACATCCGCCCCTCAAGCGCTGGTAATGACCGGGGAGTGCTACAAAGCTCTGAAGAAGTGGAGCAAAGCTATCGAGGCTTTTCAGAAGCTGATGGCTGACTACCCCAACGCCGCCGCTCCTGATAAGGAAGTAAAGCTATGGATCATGGACTGCCTGCTTGCGAACAAGGAACCGGACAAGGCGTTGGCAATGCAGAAAGAGCTTATCCCGCAGTTCGGGCCGGAGTCGTGGCGGGTGTATCTCGTCCTCGGCAGGCGTTACACGTGGAACCACGATCCCACCAGGGCGATAGTGGAACTGGAGAAAGCCGCAGCGCTGGGAGTTGCTGCTAAGGACTCTCCGGATATGATTGATCTGAACCGGCGGCTGTTGCACTGCTATGTGGGAACTAAGCAGGCAGAGAAAGCTGAAACGCTTGCACAGAAGCTCAACAAGGATTACCCAAAAATCTCGTATGAATGGAACTACGAGTTGGGCAGGTTATACCTGGGTCAGCAGGAATACGAGAAGGCGATAGAATGCCTGGAATCTGCCTCGAAAACCGTACCTAAAACACTCCCCGTTTCCAAGAATATCTCAAAGACTTTACTGGACTGCTATGATGAGATAGGGAACCTGGACAGTGCAACAGAGTTGGCGGAGGGGTTGATCGCTGAAGAACCGGGCAAGTCCAGTTGGCAGTGGCGCCTTGGCACGTACTATATGTCAAAGCAACAATACGCCAAAGCCGAGCCGTTGTTTGCGGAGGTCATCAAGACATCTAAGGCTGACTGGGAAATCAGAAAGGGTCTCATATCCCGGGGTCAGTGCCTGTACAATCTCGGCAGAGGGCCGGATGCTCTGAAGATGGTTGAGGATTATTTCAGGGATAAACCCGAGAAGTGGGACGACCATCTTCTCATCAAAGCCGGTGTGTTGTATTACGGCCCCAGAGATTATGCGGGCTGTGTAGCATCGCTTACGGAACTGATGACTCAGGTTGATGCCGGGAAGAAGTCAGCGCTTGTTTCCGCATCAAGCGAACTGCTGTACAAAGCTCTGGTCAGAAATGGCGACCAATCTCAGGCAGGTGTGGAAGCGGAGAAGATGTGGACATCGACGAAAGACAGCGATTGGCTGCTGAACGCCGGGCAGGCTTACTACAAAGCGGGCAAGTACGCTGAGGCCAAACGCGTGTACAAGGGCATTTCCGATGACAGCGGCATGCCCGATGGTATGAGGGCGTTTGGATTGCATGGTTTGGCTTTGTGCTACTGGCAGACCGGTTTGAAAGAATCTGCCCGGAGGCTTGCCGAGCGCGTGAAAACAGAGTATTCTGGCACACTTGCGGCGACCGCTGCTATTAATTCGTTGAACGAGTGGTCGTTGGTGAAATAAGTGGAGGAAGCCAAGCTAACATAACTGCACCCGATTGACGATGAATGGCCCGCTTGGGCGAATATAAAGGAGATAGAATCATGAAATGTTGGTTAGCGCTTATTGTGTTGTTTCTTATCTGTTTGTTCTCGTCGGTCGTGTTGGCCGGCACTGTACTGACACCCATGGACCAGGCAAGCCTAAGTGGCGGCGACTGTGAGTGTTGGAATGCCACTTCCGCTGTTACGGCTATTTGTGGTATCGTTGAGTCTTGCACGTGGGTCCCAGAATCTGGTGGTGGACCGGCCGGAACGTGGCAAGGTGAGCCAATATATTTTCCTATAGTTCCTGCGCACTGTCAGTACGGATCTTACAAATCGTCTGAAACCTATAATGTGGTAGTAAGATCCGGATGGGCTGAGGGGACTCGTGATGACAAGGTGAGTGTAAACTGTGGTAACGTGCAAGAATGTTCACATCTGGCACCCCCCCAGCATGTTCCAGTAGGCCCAATAACCCATCAGGGTATACGAAACAAGCTAGGCAACAAACCATGTGGATTAAATACAGGAGAATAATATGAAACACTTAGCGTTTCTGTTGTTGTGTTTCTGTTTGATTGGTATTGGTGGTTGTAGTCGCGCGGCGCCAATGACTCAAACGGAGTTAGACGCACTGTTGCCGACGTTGGTTCAGGGAACGAAAGACAACCTGGCAGGCATTAAAAGTGGCAAAGGCACCGTAACTGTACATACAGTTGATACCAAGTACAAAGACGGTATTCCATCGGTATGGGAGAGTTCAGGTACATACCTTGTCGCCTTTGTCGGCAACAAGTTCAAGATAACCGGTGCGTACACTGTGTTGAGAAGTGATTCCACTGATCCTTCCATTATGAATGGTGCAGGTGTGGTTGTTCCTGCTACAGTTGTATGTGATGGCGAGAAACTGATAATGGTTGATCTGTTCAAGTCCCTTATTGGAAATCGGACAGGGTTAGCGCAGATGTTCGCGTCTTCAGTTACCAACGGAGCTTTCATATTTGGATCCAATACTGGAGATGCACACGGCGTAACTTCTCTTGATCATTGTCTTCCAAATGAAACCATTACGGGCATGAAGGCCACTGCTGAGGAAATGGTTGGTGAGTCTAACTGCATAGTGGTAGAGCAAACCAAGAACAAGTGTGAGACTACCACATTCTGGGTGGATCCTGCTAAGGGGTTCTGTATTTCAAAATGGAAAAATGGCGTTCCTAGTAACCACACAGAAGTGAACACAACCTTACATGAATATAGTCCCGGTTTATGGGGGCCTAGTAAGCACATAGTGTTCGGAGAGCGTCTGGATGCGGCCGGTAAAATGCTCGGACAGTTGCTGATAGAGACTACCTATTCTCCTGACTACAAGCTGAATGTGCCTGTGGCAGCAGCTGATCTGGTGTACAAGATACCGGCAGACGTCATACTGACCGACCTCGACAAGAAGTAGGATACGGGAGTACATGAAGAAAATCCTAATCCTCGCATTGCTGTGCACGCTTAGCGTTGCATCTCTCTGCCCGGCGGCTAGTCCGCCGGGCTCCACCTCTGATCTCACATGCGGACCGCAATCCCTTCTTGCCATATGCCAAGATTTGGGCGTATACGCCACGATAGATGAGTTGTCCAAACTGAGTGGGCTTGACCAAAACAAGGGTACAACCATGATCGGGCTGACAAAGGCTGTTGAGGCAAAAGGCCTACATGCCGCTGGTATGAAAATGTCCATTGACGAACTGACAGAGACTGGAGTTCCGGCCATCGCCCTGCTCTGGCAGAACCATTTTGTGGTTGCGAAGTCAGATGCCCAAGGACTGCAAGTCACCGATTACTCTGCGGGACCACAGGTGATCTCCCCCGATGTCTTCAGAGCCAAGTACTCGGGCTTTGCGCTGCTCATCTCGAAGGATGAGAGTGTCTTCCCGAAACCTCAGCCGAATGGCCCGGACCTCAGGTTCGACGGTTATGACTTCAATTTCGGCGTCATTGAAGAGGGAAAGCAGGCAGGCCATACCTTTGCATACGATAATAGAGGGAATGAGGAACTGGTTATCTCCGGGGCGGACACCACGTGCGGCTGCACTCAGGTGTTCTTCTCAAACGAACGGCGCGTTCCGCCGGGCGGCAAGGGCGAACTGGTGGCGGCATTTGACAGCACCGGCAGAAACGGCGTGCAAACGCAGATCATCTATGTGCGCTCAAATGATCCCATCACGCCCGTAGTTCAGCTACAGGTTAGCGGAGTTGCTAAGCCCGTCCACCTGCCGGTATCCGTGAAAAGCGTGGACTTTGGCGCAACAAAGAAGCACTCTGGTGCGGCGCAGGAGTTCGCGATCAATGATCCAGGTGACGGTTCGTTGGTAGTAAAGGGAATCACCTCTGGTTCAAAGTACGTGAAAGCCTCAGTAACGCAGGCTGATGGGCAGTACCTGGTGAAGGTTACGCTTCTGCCGGGCGCGCCGATGGGAGCGTTCAAGAGCATGGTTAAGGTGTCATCCAATCATCCGCGTGACCCGGTTGTGGAAATACCGGTTACGGCAGAGGTGGTCGGGGACATAGACATGTTCCCCCACCAGTTCTTCCTTGGTCTACTTAAGAAAGGGCAGATCGTGAGTAAGACGGTCACGCTTTCAACGACATCCGACGAACCACTGAAGATCGAAAAGATAGACAACCCGTGCGAGTACGTGATCGTAAAGGCAACGCCGGAGGTTCAGGGCAAATCATACAACATCACGGCAACCTTGAAAGGCACCGCGCCTCTCGGCCTGACCAAGCAAGTGGTGACAGTCCACACCAACAACGCCGACCAGCCGAAGATCGAGATTCCGCTCTACGCCCTGATAGAAGAGTAAGGTATCGGCTCAGCCCTCGCACCACGTATTCCGCAGCCTTCAGGGGCTGAGCCTAAACTACTACAGCCCCTGAATTTCGACCTTCGCGTTGGCCCGGATGTCTGCCGGTCTGACCGCATAAAGCGCGTTGTACAACTCCACATGGAACGTGCCGGGCTTCTCCGGCGCTGCCTTAGCCGCCGTCTCGCCCGCGATGCCGAAAGTGGTCAGCCCGCCGACCGCCGCAAGGAACGGATCATCGTTCACCGCCGCAAACGAGCCGACGATGGTATTGGATATGCAGCCCGTTCCGACGACCTTGCCCATCATCGCGTGGCCGTTGCTGATGAGCGCGGTCCGCTTGCCGTCGCACACCACGTCCACCGCCCCGGTGATCGCCGCGGTGATGCCGGTCTTGGACGCGAACTCCCCGGCGATCATCCCTGCCCCGTCAGCCGCCGACATGGACTCCACGCCCCTGATCTCGGCAGACAGCCCGGCAAGGGTCGCAACCTCTGCGGCATTCCCTCTCACTATGGACACCTTTACGCTCTCCATCAAGCGCTTGCATGACTCCGTGCGGAACCTGGTCGCCCCCGCGCCGACCGGGTCCAGTATCACGGGGATGCCGCGTTCGTTCGCCCGCTTGCCTGCCATTTCCATGGCCTCTATCCAGTCCGGCTCCAGCGTGCCGACGTTGAGCACCAGCGCGCCGGCCCAGCCCACCATCTCCTCGACCTCTTCCTTCGCGTGTGCCATTACGGGCAGCGCGCCCAGGCACAGAATGGCGTTGGCGGTCTCGTTCATCACCACCAGATTGGTGATGCTGTGGATCAGCGGTTTCCGGCTGCGGATGGCTTCCAGATCGTTGGCTATGATATCAGGCAGGTTCATGGCGGTTCTTCTCCCGTGAAGTGTTTTCTACGCCGAGTATACCGCTCGCGTCCGCTCCTCGTCAACGCGCGTTAGCCTGCCGACCTGCTTCCCTTGAACGCATAGCGGCAGTAGCCCAGCTTGCGGCAAGGCTCACCGGAGCAGTGCATAGGCTGGTGGTAGCCGTGCCTGCCCGTTTCTGAACGGTACACGCTGGTCAGCCCATCCAACTGTCCTTGCGGCATCTCACCGCGACAGAGTGCGTTTCGCACCAGCCGTCGGGCCTTTTGCCGCGTGATGCCCATCTCGTCGGCTATCCGTGTCATAGTCCACCCGTCGCGGCACATGCGCCATGCCGACGCTTCGTCCGTGCTCAAGCCAATCGGTTCCGGCGAATCATCTTTGTCGGCACTCGGCATCGGAGCGCTTGCGCTTACGGCCAGAAAGTAAAGCTCTGCCTTGTACGCCAGTCGGGCGCGTCTGGCAAGCCGCCGCTCGTCATAGGTCGGACGTTCAGTATCCGGCTCCGAAGCCGCCAGCAGCACATCGGCCAGCAACTCCAGAGTCTGGTGCGGAACATGAGTCTCTTGGTGCATAATAGACCTCCTGGGGCAAAACTAGTATACATGCGTACACTATAATACCGTTTGAGAAGCGGAATGTCAAGGGGTAAAAGCAGGAAATTGTTGATGACGACGAGAAAGGGAGTTACAGGCGATCTGTCCGGTATCCAGATGAAGAATCTGGATGCGCCGGAGTTGAACTCCATGTTTTTGCATACTCTGCGCTGGATATGCTAATATGCGTCTGAGTTTGGGGTTGAAGTGGAGGGCCGAGATGAACCGTGCGTTTGTTTTCATAGCTATCGCGTTGCTTCTTGCGTCTGCCGCGCTGTGTCAGGATGCGCCTTCACCGGTGTTACCCTCTGATCCGGCGCCTATGTTCAGTGCGCCGGTTGGTCAGCAGTACAACGAGCCGGTACCCAAGTATGAGGAAACGCCGGAGAACGACAATTCCGCGCCCGTGCGGTTGCCCGATTTCTCTGCTCAGCAATACAAAGACGGCTCTGTGCCCCCGGTAGTGGAGCCGGTACACGCGCCCGATTTCTCTGCCAAACAATTCACTGATAAGCAATGGAGTGCATTCGCGCCCTCCAGCAACGTTCTCAGGGTACGGAATCATGACAACGGCATCGTCGTCGGCCAGCCGAAGCTCTTTGAACTGCGCTCGGTTCAGATGATGATTGATAGCGTAAAGGCCAGCATCGCCCAGACAACCTTCCCGGATCCCTCTCAGCTCTTCGGTATGACAGGTCACGTTCAGGGCGTAAACAGCACATCCCACGACCAGAGTGTGGAAGTGACTGGTTCGCTGGGTACACAGTCCAGCAACGAGATGAGGCAGTCGTCCGCGTCCGTTGGTGGAGCCGGAAGATCTCAGTCCGGCCCCAGTATCGACACGCAGTCCGGTGTGTCCCTATCACCGAGCGATGTGCTTGCTGAGCAGACGTCGTTGTGGCACGAGTTGATGAACCTGCAGATGCTGCTGGACGGCGCGCTCTCCGACAGGCTGATACCCGCCGATGAGAACGGCAGCGCCACTGCATATGGCGATTCCGTCAAGTTTTCGCCCAGAGCGCAGGCCATCATCGGTTTCCAGATAAGCGTAGATCCACTGCAGGACTACCGCAACGCCGTGGCTGAGGCGACGATCATCATAGACAACAAGACGATATTGCCGACAGAGCTTGGAGGTTACGGCAATGAGCCGTCGCTCATGATGCTGCTGCCGAGAGACAAAACCTACAACTCGATCTCCATCAACAGAGACACCAAATCCTTCGGCCTCGGCGCTCTAGTGAACGTCTTCTCCCTCGGGATGTCCCAGGACAAGAGGGCAGAGACCTACTACATCGCGAAGGACACAGATACGGTCGCGCTGGAAAGGATTCCAGGATTGCCCGTCTACGGCCTTGAGCAAGCTTCGTCTGCGAAACAGAGAGCCACGTACCGTGGGGTGAGTTTCGGCTGGCAGTTCCGCCCGGTGTTCAACCGTCCGTCTGTCGCTCCGGGCGTGAGACAGGTTTTCGCCATGCTTTCTCTTCCGGCATCCGTATTGCAGGACAAGTGGGAAGGCAAGGTGCATGTGCTAACCTACTGGCGGAGGTATGATCGGGCCACGGGAGCAGTCGGCAAACCGATAGAGGGGACCGTCAGCGAGTGGGACCTCGATGACATCATCGTTCCGATCGGCAGCGGGGTAGAGGAAGCGCTCAAACCCCAGATTGACAGAGCACAATGGGAAGACGCGGGATCAGGCAATGCAGTAGTGACCATTGAAGGCAGCAATTTCTCCCTCGGCACCGACATCGCTTACGGGAATGCTATTCTGGGAGAGAAGGGCCTTTCCTATGCCAGCGCGAAGAGGATAAGGTTTATCGTCCCGGCATCCGCTGTCGTCAGAGGGGATATCACCGTGATGGGGCGATACGGCACTGCCAGCCTGAAGCAGTCCATCGCGAACAGCGATGATCTGTACAGTGGGGCCAAGCTAGCGCCGCCCCGGCTTATCCAGCAGGGCGATCAGACAACCGCAGTTGAGCTGACGCTGTCACAAGTGGCTAATCCGACAAAACTGCTCAGCGACAGGCCCCCCTTGGTTCAGCTCGATGGTCAGTTGTTCGGAATAGGCGAGAAACCATTCACATCCATGTCAGCCGATGATGCGCAGCAGACGCTCACTATCCGGTTCAGCGTGCCCACCGATATCCTGGCCACCGCCAGGGAGTTGACGGTCCGTGACCTTCTGGGGCCTGCCTCATTCTCAGTGGGATTAGGCGCAGGCGAAGGAGCGTGTGTCGTCCAAAATGCTGTGGTTCTATCTACCGGCGATCCAGTCTCCGTGGCGCTGTTCGGAAGTGGTTTTCAGGAGAACTTGAAGATACTCGTCGGGGGCAAAGAAGCGACAGACGTGAAGCTGAACTCCGCCTCCCAGCAGGCGATGGTGGTAACGTTTCAGGTTGACAGGGAAACGGCTCTCAACACGAAGTACATTCTCGTGACGCAGGGCAACCAGCCTCCCGTGCTTGTTCCGTTCTCAATGCCCGTCCCGTCCGCCGCCGGCCGGGATGCCGGTCAAGCAGTTCAGCCACCGCTTACCGTCCCACGGTGATGCGAAGCGGAGCGGTTACAGCAGGCCGTGGGGCGCTCAGCCCGATCACTTTTGTTTGGCGCAGTTCTTCGCTTGCCATACGAGTAGCCTGGCCGGGTGCTTGGTCGTGATCACGTCAACCCCCCATTTTGTAAGCTTCGCCCACACCGCCTCATTGTCCTCGGCTTCGCTATCCGAGGTCCACGTCGCCACCTTCAAGTCCGAGGCGTGATAGTAGTCAACAAGCTGTTCAGACAGGTACCGACTCGGCAGCCCATAGGTATCGCCGCAGGTTTTGGCGGATTCGGCGGCCCGCATGAAGCTCGCGACAGTGTTCGGCGGGCGCTCATCTTCAGCGCCCTGGTGGGCGAAGACAGCCGGGCGTTTGATCTTTGCCGCCTGCCCCGTATTGGTTGCCGATCCGCAGACCACCGCTACCAGTGCGGCCCCTGCAGCTACAGCAAAAGTCTTCAAGCTCATCGTCCTCACCTTTCCACCTAACGTATCTAGCAGAACTTGGATTGTTCTCAGTCATTGTTTGTCTCACAACAACCATTCGATGGACATGCGACAAATCCTGCACTCTGCCTGTCATCCCGCAGAAGGTTACTTGAACGAAAATAGCGAACAGACACTTGCATGGGCGATCATGAACATTGCGTCGAAATCACTTGGCGATAGGCAGATGAGGTTATTATGGGAAAACAAGCATGGATAGCGGTTAGTTTGAGTGTAATGATGATGCTAGGATCAGCAGGAATTTGGGCCGATGCGCAAACAACGTCCGGCAGTAGTGAGCAAGAGCAACTGAAGCGCGTGGTTATGCTGTTTGAGCAGGGAAGCTATCAGCAGGCCGTTGACCTATGCACACAGCTCATCGGAGTCCAACCGAAATCGGCGCAGGCTTACACGCAACGTGGCCGATGCTACTATAGTATCGGCAAGTTCGATCAAGCTATCGCCGATTGCACCCAAGCCATAGCTATTGACCCCGCGCAAGCCCGCGCGTACGTGGTGCGGGGAATGTGCTACGCGGGTGGGGGCAAGTCGGAGGACGCCAAGCGGGACTATGACTTGGCCATCGCCGCCGCCACGCAGACACTCCAGGCCAACCCCCAGGATGTGGAAGCGCTCAACAGTCGGGGTCTGGCGTATCGCCAGAAAGGTGATCTTGACCTCGCCATTGCCAATTACACCCAGGCTCTGGCCATTGACTCGAAGGATGCCGAGTCCTACTGCAACCGCGGGATGGCCTATGCGGAGAAGGGCGCCCTGGATCAATCGCTCGCTGACTTCAGCTCGGCTATAACTCTTAACCTGCAGTACGCGCAGGCTCTGCTGAGGCGAGGTGAAGTGTACCGACAGGGCAGACAGGACCCCGATCACGCCATTGCCGATTTCTCCCAAGCGATGGTGATCAATCCGCAACTCGCGGAGGCCTATAACCTGCGCGGCGCCGCTTACCTGGACAAGCAGGATTTCACTCACGCACTTGCCGACTACAGCCAGGCTATCGTGCTGAACCCGCAATCCATCGAAGGCTACCTCAACCGAGGCAGGGCCTACAATAGGAAGCGAGACTTCGATCCGGCACTTGCCGACTACAAGCAGGCGATAGCGCTGGACCCCAAGTCGAGCAGGGCCTACCACGAACGCGCGAACGTCTACTACAACAAGGCCGAATTCGATCTAGCCATCGCCGACTATACGCAGGCCGTCACCCTGGATCCGAAGAATGCGGTGACCTTCGTAGACCGAGGCGATGCTTACGAAAAGAAGCAGGAGTTTGATTTGGCGATAGCAGATTATACCAGCGCGATAGCTCTGGACGCGAAGTCAGCGCAGGCCTACCAGGGCCGGGGCGCGGCGCTCTGCCACAAAAACGAGTGGGATGCGGCCATTGCCGACTATACCCAGGCTGTGACTCTGGATCCAAAGAATGCCTCGGTCTATTTTGACCGCGGTTTCGCTCGCTTCAACTACAAGACGGACGAGTGGAATGCAGGGATTGCCGATCTCACCCAGGCCTTGACACTGAATCCGAAGTACGCGCGAGCCTACGCGGAGCGCTGCCGAATATACACGTTCCTTGGTAAGACCGATCTAGCTCTCGCCGATGCCAATAACGCCATTGCACTCGATTCGACCCAGATCGTGGCATATGCAATGCGGGCGGGAATCTACAAGGCCATGGGTAATCGCGCGCAGTCCGATCAGGATAATGACAGCGCTATCACCGCCGGCGCCCAGCTTCTGACCCAGGATCCGAAGAACGCACTAGTCTACCACTTCAGAGGGATATGCTACCTTGAGAGGGGCAAGACCGATTTGGCTATGGCCGACTACGCACAGGCCATGGTGGTTGACCCGTTGTATGCGCCCGCCTATTGGGCACGCGCGCTGACCTATCAACAGGCGAAGAAATACAAAGAGGCGCGAGCGGACTACGATAAGATCATCGTGATAGCCCCGAACGGTTTGGTGGGCGCCCTGGCCCGTGATAATCTGAAAGCTCTGGGCAACAAAGGCAAGTAGATGCTCTTCCGTGGACAGAGCGCTCAATGCTTTGGCTGCAGACGTCATGAATTCGATTAGCGGTTCATAACGGATGCTGATATGCCTACAGGATCAGACAAACGCAAAAAATCGTTGACGTGGAGGGGAAAGCAGGGTACAATAAGAATGTCCGGTGAGAGAAAGCCGGACGCTGCATCTCCTAGCCCGCATTATTCGTGATCAAACATGAATAATGCTCAGGGAACCGCGGATTATGCGGGACATGCACAATCCGCGCAAGACATGGGGGCGATTGGTGTTGACAGGGGGCGTAGCGGCATAGGTTGCGAGTCGAGGACGTCGCTTGGCCTCGTTAATAATGCGACAAGCCTATAAACGGCACAAATCAGTACGCAATGGCTGCCTAATAAAGCGGCCCATCCGCCCGGTCTAAGCTGACGTGACCGGATACGGGTGTAACAAAAGTCGGCTTACTCCTTGGGACGTGCTCGCGGCCCACCGAGGAAACCTAGTGAGCTGGCGCGGAGGCATCCTGTCTATGGGAGGCCAAAGCGCGAGAAATAAAACATAGGCTACACTCGTAGACGCTTACGCAAGCTGCTTCTTGGACGGGAGTTCGAGTCTCCCCGCCTCCACCAATGTAACCTTAACAAGGTTTCTCTCTAGCGAAAACGCCGGTGATGTGAATCCCGGCGTTTTCGTCGTTTTACGCGTGGATTTCGTGCTCAGCGGCGATGTATCCACCCTCCCCAACTACCCCATCCTTTGGATTGGCTTCCGGGCCAAAATCACACATCAAAGCCCCGTTTTCTCTTATTGGGCGGGTATTCTCTTTTTCCTTTGGACTTCCGCATTTAAGTCCAAAGGAGGTTTGAGCACGAATTTGGGAGGTTTCGTATCTGTTTGCGCGGCGGACAGCCGGAGTAGCGCGTGTTACGATGATATGAAATCCACAGTTCAAAGCCCTCTCCAGACAGCCAGACGCAACAAAAAGCCCGGCCACCACACATTCGGTGATGATCGGGCCATGCATCTTCTGAGGACTGCAGCGCGGACTAGAATCCCAACTCCCTCCTTTGTTCTGTCCAGATCATAGACCTCCCTTTGGTGAGCATCGTCAGCGACAACCCACTCGGCTCCTCACCCATCAAGATCGCCTCGACGATGTCCGGTGCAAGGAGCGTCAGTCTCATCAGTCTGGCGGCGAACGATACGTCCAGCCCTACTTGCCTGGCCAACTCGGAGATCGACTCGAACCTACCATCCTCGAGCAGTTTCTGCCAGCGATGCGCCCGAGCCAATGCTATGACCAGCGCCTCCTGATGAGACGGATGCATTGGGTTATCTGATGCAAATGCCTGCGGCAGAATCACCTCTCGGCGTCCCCCGCGTTTCTTTAGCATAAGCGGTACGTTGACGGATATTCCTTGGCCATCGCTTTGCACTGTAGCTACTTGTGTCATTCCGCGCAACTCCTTTCGTGGTTCTCCGTGGTGTCCCGCATCTCGCTCACCAGCGAATGCAGACCGTTGCCCCGGATTCGTATGTTCATGCCATCGGTACTTATGGTCACTCGCTCAATAAGCAACTGGACGATTCGCGCCTGCTCCAGAGGGAAGAGTTCGTCCCAGATCGGGTCGAGCTTGCGCAGACATTCGGCAACATCGCGCTCACTCACCAGCCGTGCCTGCATACCCTGCATCTCGTCGTCCACGTCCTGGAACCGGTGCTGAGTGTTTACAAACTCCTCGTTGGTCCGGCGTATCTCGTCATTGGTATCGCGGTCAGATGCGCCGGAGTCCAAGAGCCGGGACGCAGTCTGCTTGAGTTCGGCGAGGCGCGATTCCAGTTCAGATCTCTCCGAACGCAGACGCTCAAGCTCTTCTGCCTCAAGTTCCCGAGTCGCGCGATAAGTCTGAGCAACCATCTCAGGCGATCTGAATATCGACCGAAGCTGATGAATGACCGCCCCCTCTATCTCTCCGGCAGGCACTGACTTGACCGGGCAAGTGTGGTGTCCATTCTTCGAGGCTTTGCCGCACTGGTAGTAACGATAGACCCTGTCCTTGCTGGTCGCCGAAACCGGACTCATCGCACTGTCGCAGGCTCCGCATCGGATGAGACCTTTCAACAGAGCCGGAGCCTTTGCGCGGATGTGCTGGGAGCGGTGCCGCTTGTTTTCTTCAATGACCGCATGCGCCCGTTGCCAAAGGTCTCCGGTTATAATCGCTTCGTGCTCACCGGGATAGGTCTTGTCCTTGTGGAGCACTTCGCCGAGGTATGTCCGGTTATATAGTGCCCGGTAGACATGCATCTTGTTCCAGGGATGGCCTTCACGAAAGATGCCTTTCTTGGTCATCCATGCTTTGGTCGTGATGCCTTTCTTGTTAAGCTCTTCCGCAATGCTCAGAGGCGAACCGATCTCTGTGAACCGTTGGAAGACATGCTTGACCACCTTGGCTTCCTCGCGATTGACGACCAGGCGCGTCTTCTCTGGGTCAACATCGTAGCCCAGCGGTGGCGTTCCGCCTGTGAACTTGCCTTTGCGCTTGGCCGCAGCCACCTTGTCGCGAATGCGCTCTCCGATAATCTCACGCTCGAACTGAGCGAAGGAGAGCAGTATATTGAGCGTGAGTCTGCCCATGGATGTCGTCGTGGAGAACTGCTGCGTCACGCTAACAAACGACACGCCATTGCGGTCAAAGGCCTCGATTATTTTCGCGAAGTCCAGCAGTGACCGGGAGAGGCGGTCGACCTTGTAGACAACTACGCAATCGACCCTGTGGTTCACCACATCCTCGATCAGCCGCTCCATAGCAGGCCGTTCCATGTTGCCACCTGAGAAACCGCCGTCATCGTAGCGTTGCGGCATGACTGTCCAACCCTCGTGCCGCTGGCTTATGATGAACGCTTCACCCGCTTCGCGCTGGGCGTCAAGTGAGTTGAACTCCTGCTCAAGTCCCTCTTCGGTGCTCTTTCGGGTGTATATGGCGCAGCGAATGCGAGGGGTGGTTATGCTTGGTGTCTTGCTCATACCCCGGCCCGCCCTTTCTTCTCATGCGACTTCTTCAACCCGAAGAAGGCGCGCCCGTTCCAGTGTGTTCCGGTTATGGCTTGCGTGATCGCCGTCAGCGAACGGTATCGGCGGCCCTCGTATTCAAAACCGCCGTGAACCACAATCACTTCATAGGCGTGGCCATTCCACTCCCGCACCAAGCGAGTGCCCACTACCGGAACACCTACCTTGCGCTTCCGTTCGGCGCGTCTGCCGTCCAGGCTACCGCCATTTTCATCGAAGCCGTGGGCGTCAAGGATCTCGTCCATTAACGTCCGAGCCTTGTCGGAAAGACCGCCATAGGCAATCTCCTGAATCCGATACGCAAGCCTCTTGATAAGGTATGGTCTGTTGAATGCCCCTGGGGCCTTCCCGAAAAGCGTTTGCCAGAGCTTGCACAGTTCCTCATGGCTCAGGTTGTCCATATCCGCAATCTGTTTCAGAACCGAGTCATTGGTTCCGTTGGTCATCTTCATTCATCACCCCCATGATTATCGCTTCCGAAGAGGGATCACTGCTTGGCCCGTTTCGCGGCCGCGCGCATCTGCGCCAGCGTCCTGCCCCTGGTGCATTGCACGTGAGGTCGGTCAGTGAACTTCTTCCAGTCGCCGCCCCACTCCAATCCGAAGTCTCGCGCAGTCTTGCCGAACTTATCCCATGGGCCGTTCCATGTGACATTGCCGTCTATGACAAACGCATAGTCAGCGGCAAGGCCATAGTTATGCCAGGAATATCCACCATAGGCATTCGTAACTATACTGCCGGGAGCCGTTCGCCCCTTGGCGTATAGCTTGTTCTGCTCCGCGACGGAGCGATAGCCCCAGGTCAGAATGACCTTGATGCCCTGTTCGGCAAGTCTGGCTTCAAACACGCTCAGCTTCTTCGCAAACTCCGGGTCGAGTCCTATTCTTGATGCGCTCATCGGCTCTCCCCCTTCGGAAGCGGTTTGTTAGTGCAATGAACGCTCTTTCCGACGAAAACATCAAGTCCTGAATCGG
>JANYKG010000075.1 GCA_025358205.1 Armatimonadota bacterium | reverse complement strand
CTGCGGGATGAACACTCTGCCTTGACCGTCCGGCGTACACTCCACAGCGGAACCCACAAAAAACCGCTCCAGCTTCAACGCACTGCTGTCCAGCAGCGACTTCGGCTTCAACGTGCCCTGGAAATCGCGCCATGCTTCGTCGGCCATTATCCACAGGCACCCGTTCATGCCGACAGTCACGTAAAAACTCTCGCCAAGTTGCGTTCGGAACTTTGACGGTATTACCGTTCTGCCCTTGTTATCCATGCTGTGGTTGTATGCGCCTGAAAACGGCATCGGTTTCCCTCGCAGGCGTGAAGCCTGCGGCTACAGTCTAGCGTCTGCTAGCCCATCGCGTACTGGTGTTCGGAATCGGCCTTGATTTTGAAGGCCATTCGCTTCTTGCCGCATCGGCTGCGCACCAAATCCATCTGCCGAAATGCGCCCAGACCGGACTTATCCGATCCCAGAAGCGTCTTCACAAACTCTTTGTTGTTGCTGCTCGTCGCCTCAGCGGTACATGTTTCGCAATAGTTTCTGGTAGCCATGCGGATGTTCTCTTTGTCAAGCAACATGACTACCGTCTGCGGAAAAGGGTCGTGTTTACCGCATATATCGCACTTGGGAATGTGGAGCAGCGTACTCCCGGAGTCCTTGCACAGCTCGCGGACTATGTCATAGATCAGCGCGTCGAACGATCTGTGCAGCATCACGAACTCGAAATTCTTCTTCAGGAACTTTTCTATCTCATCCAGCAGGGACTGATCCTGGCTCGCCAGTTGGACGGCGTAAGAAACCAGTTTTCCGCTGGATAGTTGCAGGCTCTGGAGGGCGGGGGAGAAGTCGCCGAACAGGCGAGACAAATCGTCAGCCTCGCGCTCGTTTCGTGTCTCCACGAGATAAACGGCGCACAGACCTTTGGGCTGAGGCTCTATGCAGATCTGGCTGACCAAACCCACTTGGATTCTCGAGCGAGGCATCGTCGTGCTCCCCTGTTTAATCATCGTCCGACCCGACGGATCAACTCGTCCGCCCATACTGCTCAATGGTATTGTATCACACACAAGGGGTGATCTGCCACCCCAGTGCCTCATTTTACCCCAAATATGGGATTTCATGCACCTATCTACCACCCATCACCCTAATTCTAAGTATTGTTCTGCCCGCTGTCAACCCCTTTACGATAAAAAAACGATAAATATTTCGGCGGAGTTACTGCTGGTATCCAGTCCGGTGGGGTTTCAGCCATTGACAGGCGTGCTCAGATGCATTATCCTGTTAATATCACTCTGGCCGGAAGGTCGCGGGGTTCCACAGATTGCCTAGAGCGCATATCGGATCTGTCACGCTGGATTACACAGAGCACGGAAGCGGCATGCCCGTCGTATTCGTGCCGGGACTCACCGAGTTCAAGGAATCGTTCGTCTATCAATTCCGTGGACTTGAGGATACCTATCGCGTCATCAGCTATGACCTTCGCAGGGGACTGAAGCGCGCGGATGACTACACGCTGGACCTACTTGTAGAAGACTTGCAGAAGCTTTTCCAGGCATTGGATATCCGAAGGGCCGTCATATGCGGCCACTCGTTCGGCGGTCTGGTAGCCATGAAGTATGCCGCCAAGTACCCGGAAAGCACGGACGCGCTCGTCCTAGTTTCCTCATTTCCTTCGCCGCCCCATGCCTCGGCCAACCGGCTTGTGAAATGGATGTCCTCAACAGAGCATCCGTATCAGAAGTCGCTGGGCACAAAGCTAAAAATGCAACTGTCGCGCTTGTTTGGCGTGAAAACGTCGAATGCCATGGTCATGGAAGACCAGGTGCAGGCAGTCAGAATGATCGCGCATCAGGCATCAAAGACCTCGCAGACCACTATCAGCCAGCGTCTGAAGATCATCCAGAACACCGACTTGCGCGGCATACTTTCGGACATCCAGGCGCCTACTCTGATCGTTGCCGGCGCGAAGGACAGGCAGTGTTTTCTGTCGGCGGCGCGTGATCTGTACGAGGGAATCCCCAAGGCCTCGCTTGAGGTTATAGAGGACGCGGCGCATCTCTGCTTCGTTACCAGGCATGACCTGTTCAACACTCTATTGGACGATTTCCTCTCCGATCGTCTTGCGGAGATTTCGTAAGGCGCTATGCAAGCCATGCCCGCTCTGGTAGATACACACTGTCACCTCAACCATCGAGATTTCACGCCTGATCTTCCCGCCGTACTGGCACGCGCGAAAGCTGTCGGTGTTCGGCACATCGTCTGCGCGGGGTATGACCTGGAGTCCAGCGAGTCAGCCGTCGAGATAGCCTCGCAGGTCTCCTGCGTATCGGCGGCGGTGGGAGTTCATCCGCACGATGCGGAGGACTTCACACCCGAACAGGAAGCGCGAATCCGGGCGCTGGCCTCTCAGCCCTGTGTCGTGGCAATAGGGGAGACCGGGCTGGACTACTACCGCGATCTGTCTCCGCGCGATGTTCAGCAGGACGCATTTCGCCGCCACATCGCACTGGCGCACGAATTGGACCTTCCGCTCATCATCCACAGCCGCGACGCCCAGCAGGACGTGCTAGCCATACTACACGAATGCGGGCTGCCGAAGCGCGGGGTTGTTATGCACTGCTTGCCAAGCGACGAGGAATTTGCACTGCAGGCGGTGGGCATGGGCTGCTACCTCGGCATCGCCGGACCGGTAACCTTTGGAAATGCCGAGGGATTACGGAGGATTGTGGCGGAACTGCCGTTGAATAGGCTGCTGGTGGAAACGGATGCGCCGTATCTGACTCCGCACCCGTTCAGGGGCAAGCGCAATGAGCCGGCGCACGTTCGGCTGACGGCTGAGAAGGTCGCGGAGGTCCAAGGCCTGGAGTACCACCAGGTGGCTGAGATCACCACTGCAAACGCCGTCTTACTATTCGGCCTGAATGAGAATGCTTTTCACTAAAATTTCCGTGGAAGTTTGGAACACGGAGCGCATGTACATCGTACCACTATGTAGGACACGGAGGTACACCCGCATGAGAAGGACTCTGCTCCGCATTACAATCTTTGCAATAATGATCCTCGCCGCATCAGCCGTTTTTGCGTTGGATAGTGTGATACTCAAGGCGGATCCAGGCACGAAGACCGCATATACAGGTCCGGTCTGGTCGCCGGTTGGTCGCACTCTGGCCGTGGTATCCGGCACCTACACGGATGATCCGAACCTGCTGTGCTCAGGCTGCGAGGGGAAGTGCATCGTAACACTGACTCAGAATGGCAGCGCATGGAAATCGCGAGTCCTCCTCAAGAATGCGGACCTGCCGGTCTGGTCACCGGACGGCAAGCAACTGGCTGCCACCCAGAGCGGGCTGGTCGTCGCGGATGTGGCGACGGGCAAGGCCAAGATCGTTGCGGCGTCCAAGGCCGTTGTAGGTCAGCCTGTTGCGAGCGATGTTTATGAGCCGTTAAGCTGGTCGCCTACCGGGAAATTCCTGATGTACCGAATCATGAAACAAGAAACATGGGAAGTCAGGTTGAAGGAAATGAAGACCGGCAAGGATACAAAAGTAGCTACCGACTGTGAAGCTTGGTGGCTGCCTGACAGCAAGGTGCTGACTTCCTATAGCGGAGGAGTTGACGGTCCTGGAAAGGGCTGGCTAAAAATTATAGACCCGGTCGCCGGCAAGTCGCGAACGATTGTAACGGGCTACTATCTCACCAAGCCTTACATACAGAAGGACGGGCGATACGTGTTCGTTCATATCGCGGACGGCGCGCCGAAGGGTAAGGGCATCTACCGTATAGACCTCAAGACTTCGATTATCGCGAAGATGACCGCCCTCAGTTGTCTTCAGCTTCACTGGAGTCCAGACGGCAAGAAGTTCATCTTCATCACCAAGTATTCTCCAAAGGGCGATGTTCCGCCAAAGAGCACGCTATACGTGGGCGACACCGTGTCCTGGGCATTTGGAATAGCCGCCAAAGACGCAAGCAAGGTAGATGATGTGTGGTATCAGCATGCACAGTGGGCGCCGACAAGCAAGTCCGCGGCGTACGTCTCAGAGTTGGGCGATGTCAAGCTGCTGATCCCGGAGTAGCAGGAATTTCCGCTTACGCACGGCTGGATTGACTAAAGTTGCAAGCAAGCCTATAATACATACGAGTTATCTTTCAAAAGCTGTCTACTTACTGAATGAGACATTGAAGGGATTCGTATGAGAACAAGGCGCCAGATCGCCGTTATCCTGATAGTCATCCTGTTGGCTGTTGGTTTGGCAGTACACGCTTCGGAGAATTACTGGTGCGTTGACCTGACAGCAGACAATGGAGCGGGCAATGGCTCCAGCGTACCTCTCCGAATAGGAGTGACCCCTGATACCTCTGACGGCGTGGATACTTACAAGGATCTGACTGTTGAGTATCGGCGTCCATACTGCAAGATACTTGCATATGCGGTTGCGGCCATCCAAGGCGACTCTGACACCACGTATCTCTCCGATTTCAAAGCAGGCGACCTTGCAGCGCCGAAAACCTGGGTCTTGCGGGTAGACACCGGACCGAACGCGAGTACCAACCAGATACGACTGCGATTCAGCTCTACAGGTCTCGACTACCTGCCTCCTTCAAGCATAGATGGACTGCCTGTCCGCTATGTACTGAAGATGGTGGACAACCGAGGTGTGCCCGGCGCTCCCGCGAACGGCACGGAATGGCTGCTGCCCGAGGTTCCTGCATCTTCTCGCACAGTTTGGTTCACCGTCCCAGCGCTTCTCCCGGCTCGACACCTGGCAAACGATCACCGGACCATGCTGGATAATGGGTACATCCTTGAATTCCGGCAGGAGTTGGTCGGCGGAGGCGTCCACTCTCCTCATCCTCCGTTGAACTCGATGCAGAACTCTTCACTCGAAAGCATGACGCTTACCGAAGGCAGCATCGCATGGGCGAAGTCGCTTGACGACGATGAAGAGGTCTCGCTGACCGACAAAGTGGTGACCGTGGGACCAGGCTTGTTCAATGGCTTCACATACATCGAGGAACAGGACCGCTCCTCCGGCATCAGAGTTGCCTGCACCAGCGGATGCCCGGACCTATGGAAGATAGTCTCAGTCAGCGGCGCTATGGACACAACCGCTACTGGTGAGCGATACATTGCGGATGCGACCATTACGCCGAGCGAGGACTCGCTTGAGTTGAAACCTGTGTCCATTGTCAACCGTGATCTCGGTGGAGAAGCCTCAGGCCTCCAGCAGGGCATCACCGGCGGCTACGGGGTGAACAATATCGGACTTCTGGTCAGTACGTTGGGCAAAATAACCTATCGCGACAGCGCCGGGGCGTTTTTCTATCTGGACGATGGTTCGGCTCTGGCTGACGGTTCAGGGAACGTCGGCGTGAGGGTGGAGACTGATCAGCTGGCGGCAGGAAACGGCATCACGCTCCCTTCGGGAGTTGGCGACATGGTGCGCATCCGGGGTATCAGCAGTTGCGCCACGCCTGGTGGAACGAACCTCATCCGAGTTCTTCGACCGAGAACGCAAAGTGACATCTTTGGTCAGTACGTTGTAATCGGCGATCCCTCTCCGTCCGTTACGAGACACGGTCCGGTGACCTACACTGTCACCTACCAGCAGGCGACTTCAATAACGTTGTCGCCCACGGATATTACGCTGAACGCAACCGGCGCTGCCGATGGAACAGTCAGCGTCTCCGGCAGCGAGAGTACCACGCGCACAGTGACTATCTCGGACATCACGGGTGACGGCACGCTCGGCATAACCATCGCCGCCGGGACTGGGTCGGATAGTTCGAGCGCCCCGATGGATGCCGCCGGTCCGAGCAAGACTTTTGTGGTAGACAACACCGCACCCACCATCGGCTCGGCATCCGCGCCGGAGTACACGGGAACCACGCCGATCACGGTGAGCTACACAGGCGCGGCGGACACCGGCAGTGGACTGAGTAAGGTTGAGCTCTGGTACAAGAACGGCCTGCAGGGTTTGTGGGCCGACTCCGGCTTGACCGCCACTTCAGAGTCAGGTTCGTTCGACTTCACGCCCACCGACGAGGGTCCGTACTACTTCGATGTCATCGCGCAAGATGCCGCCGGTAACCGGTCCGCCGACCCGTCGCAGGAGGAGAGCTGCTGCACGGTCTACAGCACGGGCATAGATTCATCGGGACGCGCGTCGGTCGTGACCGAGTACCTGTACCCCGGCGGGCCTGCTGTGCGCGTGGACGCGTTTGACGGCAGCGGCAACCGCGTGCGTCAGGTCACCAATACCTACGGCTCCGAGGGCGAGTTGCTCTCCCACGGCGGCGACACCGAACCGGCCGCATACACCTACGACGCCCTGTACCGAGTCAAGTCCATCTCCGACGGCAAGGGGCAGACAACCGGCTACACATATGACAACCTGGGCAATTTGACTCGGGTTCAGTATCCCGACACGACGGCGGTCACCTTCGACAGCTTCGATGCAAACGGAAACGTTCTCCAGCGGACGGATGCGAAGGGCGTCATCGCCCGGTATTCGTACAACGATCCTGAGAGCCTGCTAACGAGCGTCCACTATCCCTCGGCTTCGGATCGCGATGTGAGCTTCTCTTACGACGGATACGGACGATTGCAGCAGACGATGGATGGTGAGGGGACCTACAGCTACATCTTCGACCATCTGGGTCTGCCCACTACTGTGACCACGCAGTACGACTTACTACCTGCGAAGAATCTCACCTACGCTTACTATGCGAACGGCAGCCTGAAGACCGTCGGGACGCCGGCAGGGGAGTTCTCATATACCTATGATTCCGGCGGACGCCCGAACGATATCGAGAATCCATCTGGTGAGAAGTTCTCGTGGACCTACAAGAACAACAACTGGCTAGAGACCCAGACGCTGAAGAATGCAAGTAACGTGATTGTCGCGGCAAGCGCCTATGGTTACGACGGGCGCGGACTGCTGACCAGCCTGGCGAACAAGAACAGCGCGGAGCAGGTGCTCTCGGAGTTCAGCGTACCGACCAGTACCGGCTACGACTCGCTTGGGAACTTGCATTCCGTGGTCGCCAACATCCCTGGTATGTCGGGGTTAAGCGGGACAACGGACTACACGTACAACACGAAGAACCAGTTGACTGCCGAAGAGACCGATCGAAGCGGCGGTTACACCCATGGGTTTGTCTATGACTCCGCGGGCAACCCGACGACCTTCGAGGGATCAACCCGCAGCTACAACAACAAGAACCAGAATACCGCGTTTGGCTTTGACAGCAACGGCAACCCGTTCAGCTACAAGGGCTCCACACTCACGTACGACGTGAATGACAACCTGACGGCCTACGGTTCGGCCATGACCGCCGGGTACACCGCAGGCGGGTTGAGAGCGTGGAAGCAGGTCGGCGGGCAGAGGACGTACTTCCTCTATGCAGGTGGCGTTCCGGTCTTCGAACTGGACAGCGCCGGGAACATCATCGCAACCAACACCTTTGGCCCGACCGGACTGCTGGCCCGTCATGAAGGTGAGACAAATTCATTCTACATCTTCGACACCCAGGGCAACGTCGCCCAGACTCTCGATTCCTCCGGCGCCCCTACCTCGACCTTGGTTTATGACGCCTATGGATCGCTGGTTGCGGGTACGCCCACGACCCCCTACGGCTACGGCGGTCAGTCCGGCTACTATACTGATCCCGAGACGGGCCTGCTCCTACTGACCCATCGCTACTACGACCCATCGGAAGGCCGTTTCCTCACCCGCGACCCTATCGGCTACCTCGGCGGACTGAATCTCTATGGCTACTGCGGCGGTGATCCTGTAAATGCTGCTGACCCCAGTGGGTTCTGTGGCAACAAAGATGGGCTGGACATCCTCTCCGATATCTGCGCAGGGTTTGGAGATTCTGCTACGTTCGGTCTTACCGGCGCGATCCGAGGAGCCATGGGCTGCAATGATGTGGTTGATGAGGCTTCCATTGGTTATTTCGGCGGAGGAATCGCGTCTACTATTGTACAGGCGATTGCCACCGGAGGAGGTAGCACGGCAGCCAAAGGGTTAGTCGGAATGGGACGCAATGCCAAGGGCATACTTGGTGCTGCGGGAGTCGCGGACGATGTTCTCCGCGGTTCAGGCGGTCTTGGGAAGGTGTATGTTCTCGTAGATGAAGCAGGAAAGGTGCGGTACGTGGGGCGGACCGCAAACGAGGTGGTCAGGAGGAATGTCTGGAAACGCGCGTTACCGGAAATGGATTTCAGAGTGCTTGCACGTGATTTGTCTCCGGAGGAGGCTAGAGGTGTTGAGCAGTTCTTTATCGAAGCATACGGTGGCGGCAGCAAGAATGGCGGCGACTTGATCAACAGGATCAACGGTGTGAACCCGAAAACGCAGTTCTATGATATAGCCCAAGATGCCGCTGCATCTGTCATTTGGTGATAAATAGGAGGGAGCCCGATGGGTTGGTGGGAGACGTACAGAAACGGTGTTCACGTCGAGATAGGTGATGAGCCTCTTGACGCCGTGGACAGCGCCATCAAGAAGATCATTCGTGCCTACAGACGCGATATGAAGCGCAAACCATCTCCAGACGAACTCGCCGTGATCCTGGAGACTAGCATAAAGACCCATGAGCTTGAGCTCTTTGCCGATATGGATGAGCGCGAACTGGACGGGATTGAGGTTAGAC
Organism: Armatimonadota bacterium; assembly: GCA_025358205.1. Taxonomy (GTDB): domain Bacteria; phylum Armatimonadota; class UBA5829; order DTJY01; family DTJY01; genus JANYKG01. Next base: position 1,204 of record JANYKG010000075.1, on the reverse strand, counting down.
TAAAGCAGCGTTCACCAAGGCAGAAGCCGGTGACAGGAGACTATTTTGCGGTACCGTTGAGCAACGGCGGATACGGATTTGGGCGTATCAAGGATGCATTCAGCCGAGACTCGATCTTGGTAGAGTTCCTTGACGAGCACTCCGGCGTGCTGCTTGGCCTATCTGATCTGCAGAGAGCACCACTGCTGTTTGAGTGCCATACCGGGACATACGGGTTTGAACTGGATCAGTGGCTGCTGCTGGGAAATGTGCCAGTCCTGTCTGCACGGAGTGGAATGACAGCAAAGGAATCGGAGATGTTCCATACGACACGACTGGGCCATTCATACGGCCATGAAGCCGCCAGAATCGTTCTGGAGTGGTACTTGGGTGGACAGAAGGGACCGAAACCGTATGAGTCTAGGGACTGAGCAGACTTAGACCGAAGTTGGTACCGACGAGACGATGGGTGGGCATATCTGTTGAGTAGACCTACGCATATGGGACAGCTTCGTCGCAAGTTTCTCGGCGAACTCGCGATCAGAGCTATTGAGCAGGTTGGTACCATCTGGCGCTACGATGCTGTTACCGGGATGTTTTCCCCTTACTAAGGAGGCCAAGCAGTGGTTAGAGACATCGAACTGCAAATATTGACGCCCAAGAGGCTCAGGTCTAGGGATCAGGCGACTGCAGTTCTGGACCTGCTGTGCGAACCTGCGTACGGTCTTGTGCCCGCAAAATGGGACCTTTACGAGCCGATTCGCAGGCCATTTGAGTGTAAGGACTATGAGGCAATACTCGATGAGTGGGGTATGTCATTCCTGTGGACTCGCAAGCAGCCTAGATGCCAAGGATCAGTGTGGCCCAGTAGGTTTCCTGTTCACGGGCATGGATGGATTACGGTGACTGTCCGAGCAGAGGGATTTGGGGTTGAAGGGCTGATTCGCTTTGCACAGGAGGCATCTGCGGCTCTAGAAGCGCACTTCTGTTTCCTGCACCTTTTGACCGAACCTGAGATAGCCTTCGGCCGACAGAACGGAACGGTGGGGTGCCTAGACCCGAAGCGTGGGCGATATGCTATCACTCTGCCCAGCCGCAAGCTGAAGATGCGCATACCTGATCTCTACTGGGGCACAGTGCTCGGTCAACCGTACGTCGAGTTGTTCGGTAAGGAACGGCTGCTCTCGGCACCAGCGTTCGATTTGCGCGAGATCGGGGGCGGCTG
>JANYKG010000038.1 GCA_025358205.1 Armatimonadota bacterium | reverse complement strand
GGACCAGATCGCGAACTTCGTGACCAAGGATCAGCTTGCAGCATTGCAGAAGCTGGTTGATGAGTTCAGAGATGAACTGGCAGCGTTGGGCGTGGATGTGGAAGCGCTTCGACGAGATGTGGCCGCACTCAACGAGAGAGTAACCGCACTTGAAGAAGAAGTCGCCCGCGTTCGGTTCACCGGTGTGGCCGATGTCATTGGCCGCGGCGAGATCGTCAATGGCGACAATCAGGCGATTGACATGGACGGGCGCTATCTCTCTGAGGATTTCGTGGGCACCCCCGATGGCAACAACCCTCTGGTGAACTCGGGTGTATTCGAGAACCTGACATTCGGCATGAAGGCGAAGGCCGGCCCTGGCGCCACCGTGAATGCTCAGATAGTTGCAGGCAACTACATGAACTTCGCGATGTGGAATGCCTCTGACATCATCGACATGGGTAACCTGAACGACTTCCTGCTCTGGAACCTGAACGCGAATGTTGCGCTGAAGATGGGCCCGCTGGGCACAGCGAACATCACGGCAGGACGCCAGAACCTGCAGTTGACCCCCTTCACGTTGAAGATGGTTGACCCGGATAGCTATGCTAACGTGGCAATCACGGACAGCGGCGACTTTGTTGTGGACGGCGCGCAGGCAGGATTCAGCATGGGTAAGGCCAGCCTGAACTTGTTTGCGGGCAAGGCCAGCGGTATCCTTAGTGGACAGGATCCTTTCGACTACTTGGCTACTCCCATGATTGGGTCGAACAGCGATGATTACGACATCACGCAGCTCGCAGGCGCGCGCGCGATTATCGGCGGCATCCTGAATGGCAACCTCGGCCTGACATGGTACGAGGCCGGCTTGGATTCCGGCGAGGGTAGAGCGCAGGTGATGGGCGCCGACTACAACGGTAGCTGGGGCAAGCTCGGCTTTGGCGGTGAGTATGCACAGACCACACCCAACGCCCAGCTCAAGGCTCTTGACTCTGGGATGGACGACGACAACACGGCGTGGAACGCCAAGTTGTCCTATGCGTTCGGCAAGCTCGGCCTGGGCGTCGGCTACAGCGACGTCAAGCTGAACTTTGCAGCACCCGGTTCATGGTCGAGAATCGGCCGAGAAGTGAACCTGAAGAACGCCAAGGGCTATAACGTGAACCTGGGCTATCCGTTCGGCAAGAAGCTCATGCTTACAGCCGAGGGCAACTTCCTGAAGCCGTCTGACGACGAAGCACACATCGTGTACCGTGTCGCGGCCGACAACACTGCGTACTGGGATTGTGTACACAATGTTGACAACGTCACCGGCTACAAAGCCAACCTGAAGTACGGGTTGAGCGCCGTGAACAGCATAGACTTGGGCTACGAACAGGTTCAGTGGGCTGAAATCAATGGGTCCGATGACTCGAGAGAGCGGTTCATCACACTGGGCTTCGGTCATGACTTCAACGCCAATTCCTGCATGAAGGTCATGTACCAGATCGTGGACTACAAGGGCGGCGACACTGATCCGCTTGACGAGTCCGACTTCCGCGGCGGTGTGGTTGGCGCACAGTTCCAGTTGAAGTACTAGTCAGCATTATTCGCAAAACGCGTGAATGATGTCTGGAAAGGCCTGCGCGATGCAGGCCGGCTCAAAAACTAATCGTATAACAGAATAGAACAAGGAAGCCCCGGGCATACCGCTCGGGGCTTTTCACACCTGACGAATAGTTATGAGTTGCCAATCATAGCAGAGGGTTTATTCTTCTTTCTGTGCGTTCCGCAGCTTTCAGAACGACTACCGCGGCATCGTCGCCCAGATCTCCGTCCGCATGAGCACACGCAGCGTCGTAGACCGCCTGCACTATGGACTCTTCCCCACACCCGGCATTAGCCACCACAACTTGTGAGAGTCCCTCGATATCAAAGAAGCCCTGACGCCCTCTGGCGTCCGTGATACCGTCGGTGTAGAGCAGCAGAAAGTCGCCCGGAAAGAGGGTGACTGTCCGCTTGTGGTACTCCGCACCCTTTGCTATGCCAATGGCACGGCCCGTGGTGGGCATGGGTTCAACCGTGCCGGTGGCCGCCCGGTAGATGAGCGGCTGGTCATGCCCGGCATTCGCGTAGCTTACAACCCCGGTATCCGGGTTCAGTGTCGCGTAGACGAGAGTGATGAAAGTCTCATCGGACGTATAATCGCATATGGCTCCGTTTAGCTCGGTGAGCACATGCGCCGGATCAGAGTTTTTGTCCGCATAGGCTCGAAGCATATACTTAGCCATTGCCGTGTATACAGCCGCTTGCAGTCCTTTGCCTGAGACATCACCAATCACAAATCCTTTGCGGCCGTCTGGAAGGTCGAACAGGTCGTAGAAATCGCCGCCCACCTCGGCATCTTTCAACGATGGACAATAGCGACCGGCCACGCCAAATCCGCTTACCGGATTGTTGATGGACGGCATAAGCGATTTCTGCAGGGTTTCAGCGATTATCTTTTCACGGTCATAGCTTCTCATCAGTTCGGATTCAGCCTGTTTGCGCTGAGTGATATCCAGGACGAAGAACACCCAGGAGATCGGTTCCAGCTCCAGAAGCGCGGCGCCAACCAGCACGTCCACCGTTCTGCCGTCCTTGCGGATGAAACGCTTCTCGTAGGGGGCTGCGGTGCCGTGCGCCAGTAGCATCTGCAGACTCCGTTCGTCCGCCTCCACGTACTCGGGCGGGGTCATCTCCCTCCACTTCAGCCTGCCGACCAGCATATCGTCTCTAGTCCAGCCCACCATGTGCAGGAATGCCTCATTCGCGTCGAGCACTCTCTGCAGGTCCGCTATGGCTATCCCGATGACACTGGATTCGAACAATACCCGGAAGTGCTCCTGGCTCTTCTTGTAGGCTTCTTCCACCATCTTTGGCTCAGTGATGTCCAGGATCATGCCGTGAAGATAAGCTACATCAGTAGAATCCTCGGCGCCTTTTCGGGTCAGCTCACGTACCCAGCGGATACGGCCATCCTTTCGAATGATCCGATATTCGCGTTCAAAAGGCGCTCCATCGGCGGCCTTGAACATATCCTCTCTACTCGCCAAGCCGCCGCAATCCTTGGCGTGGATAATTTGCTCCCAGGTCGGTTTGCCCGAAAGCAGTTCTTCCTCGGTGAATCCGGTGATCGCCTCTACCGCACCGTGAAAGAATACCGGCGTGGCGTCCTTTGTCCACTGGCAGGCAATCCCTGCGAGGTTGCTGATAAACAGCTTGTATCGCTCCTCGCTCGCGAACAGGGCATCGTAAACATCGCGGTCGGGCATGGATTCCATTAGCTCAATTTTGCCGTTGTTTGAGATGATCCCGCAACGGTGGCCGCGCATAAGCTCTATCACCTGGGTGCCTGTACACTCCGCCAACGGATAGTCCAGCAGGAACAGCATCGGTTTGTCGAGAATTGCCTCTGCAACGGCGCGCTGGTGTTCGGTATGCTCCTCACGATTGAGTGAGAGAAGCCAACTCGCGTCATAGGCCACCCGCAGTCCCGTTCGCCCCGCAGCGAGAGCGGACTCCAGCCTTTCCAGCCATATATCTAGGGCGTGATTGCTGTTGAATTCGGAGTGACTGAGTAGTTTTATCCGGCCTTCGTCTATATGAGTGTCGAACTCCGGGATTGCCGACTTCAGTAAGCTCATTGCCTGAGAAGGGGTAAAGATGGGAGGTAGAATCCAGAGGCAGGCTTCGTTGTTCTGCAACCCGGCAGCCAAAAAATAGACGTGCGTAAGCCGCAGATCTTCGGCCGTTTCATAGAATTGACAGATACGAGTGCCCCAGCCAACCCGACCGACCAGATCTACTCCATAATCAACTCCCGCTTGTTCCTTGTGGCAAGAACCATCCATGGGATGCTCCTTCTGGAAAACCGCGGAACGTCAAACAGAGTGCCTGGGTTAAGGATAACTCTTAAATCTCTATCTGTCAAGAACTATTTTTGTCTGCTGTCACGGGATGTGCGGCAAATCACGGAGCGCTCAAGCAATACCGAGCTTGATTAAAAATGCACACGTTTCACAATCAGCGAATAGATCACGTAGAACCATCCAAAGACGATGTGGAGGAATGTCCACATTATTGATTGCGTGTGTTCCCATGAGATCAACCCGGCGATGACACTTCCGGTTCCGACCCCGGCTGCCGCTCCTGTGTTGCATGTTTTATTCGACATAGCGAATCACCTCCATGACTTGTGATGAGTGAACTGCTTCCGAAAGTTAAGCTCGACCACTGCACCTGGTTCCGGTCACATATCACTTATCAGCTAGACCGGCCTGCCGCCGGGGATCACGGGCCAGCGATGCTGGAACTGAGGTATGAAGTTAGGCGAGTGCCTCAGCAGCACGCCTGATCCACCTCCGGCAAGCAATGCGACGGCACCCGCGATGATGATCCACAGCCCGCGCTGGTCGCCCTTGGTGTAGGCTATGATGCCGCATATGATGGCCGGAATGGCGAACAACGGTCCACAGCAGCAGGACATAAAGGATAGTAGCACCAGTATCCAGCCTGTGATGATGAGTCCATTTGTATCCTCGGTTCCCGGCGTCGCAGACGAAAGTGGCTGAACAGGCCCAAGTGGCGGTACAGGGCCGATGGTCGGCGTGGTCTGCACCGGCGCTACGGGTGGAGCAGGCGATTCCACTGGCGGAACAGGCTGTTCAACCTTTTCCTCGTTTGCCGACGGAGTCGGAGGCGCTTCAATCGGCGGAGCGGGCGCTTCCTCTATGGGCACGGTCGCTTCAACAGGCAGCGCGTCCGGGGACGGTGACTCAGACCGAGGCTCCGGGGTTATCTCGGGCTGCTCCGGTGTCTCTTGGTTTTTCTCGTTCTCTTCGCTCATTTTGTTCTCCATTCAGTCAGTCCATTCACGGCGCGAGCCATGTGAACGGACTCACCGGGACGTTTCGCGCAATCCAGAATACCAGCATCAGGCAGACAAGGCCCTTTGTGACCCACGGCGGGAATGCCAGATCGGGCAGTCCCTTACCCGTCAGCGCCATCCTCAGCCAACTCGCGGCCACGTACGCCAATACCGGGACTACCAACACCAACAACGGGTTCAGCCCGAACGCAGCCGCCGGATGCCCGTGCAAGAGTTGGTACACTGCCCTGGTCGAGCCGCAGCCCGGACAGTAAAGACCTGTCAGAGTGTGAAACAGACATGACGGATACGCTCCCGGCACAGGGCGGTGGAAGAACACAACCGCCAACGCCAGAAGGAGCGCCGACAATGCCGCGACGGCCTTCCATCGGTTATCAACCCTAATGTCCTTCATCGCATGTCAATGGAACTGGCCTGAACTGACGACGCCTATGATCATCAGGGCAAGGTATGACAGTGTAGCAACCAATCCCACACCGAACGAAACCCACGCCCACGTGCGCGCGGTGTTAGACGCGTTTTGCGAACCCACCAAATCGCCGGTCGCGTACTTGCTGTCCACCTGCGCGGCATACACGATGGATACCACACCTGCGGGCATGCAGCAGAACAGCGTGGTAAGGATGGACCATACTAGATAGTTCTGCGGTTTTGCTGCATATACGGGTTGCGACTGTGGTTCATAGGTCGGCGTAGCGGCAGGCGGCAGGTTTGCGCCATACACGGGCGCCTGCAGTGGCACCGGCTGCTCGGAGGCAGGGGTTTCAGCGGGCGCGGGCAGGGTCTCTCCGCACTGCCAGCATACCGCGCTGGTCGTAAAATTGACCGCCTGACACTTCGGACATGTTACCTTTTCACTGGATTCGCTCATTTGTCGCTCCTGGTCCGCATTATTCACTTCCTAAATGATCTGTAGTCGCACCATTTACGGGTGCGCTCTGCCCTCGCAGGCATAAAGCCTGCGGCTACAGGTCTAGCCGACAGTCCGCTCACTGTTCTTTTCAAGTGGAGAATTGTCCTGCATGTATAGACCCGCCAGGCTCAGAAAGGATGCACTATCGCGAATATCCGTGCAATGCCAAAGACAAATAGGGTGACTAACCCGACAAGCGCGAGTGAGTTCACGTGTCGGGCCGCCCATGCGAGTATGCGAGTTCGCCTGCCGGTGAACACTTCATAGATCGCGCACGCCCACCAGGTCCCAAACAGCCCAACAAACAGAATCCCCAGCGGGTTCATCTGCCAGGACTGTGTGAAGTTCAGATGAGTGAGCGCGACACACGCCCGCGTCATCCCGCAGGACGGACACGGCAAGCCGGTCACCCGATAGAACACGCACGGGCTAGACAGCCGATACCACGGAAAGAACCTGGCGACTGCCAGGAAGAACGGAAACGATGCGACTACGGCGATCTTCTTCATCATAACGGAATGAATCCAACCACCGAGGCACGGAGAAAGGCTTTCTATAAGGAATCCAGGAAACCAAGAAGGGATCTCAGATCTGAGATAGCAGAGCAAGAGTATCTTCTCTCTTCCTGCATTCCTGGTTTCCTCATAGAATTCTCTCTGTGTCCTCTGTGCCTCGGTGGTTTACGAAGCCTAATCATTCGGCCAGTCAACAGGTGTAATCATCATACACATCAGTTCTTTTGACGGGCCGGTGCGCAGTTCGGTTGACAGTTTCACCGCGAATTCCCGCATGAGAGTGAACTCGCGCAGGGTCTGCGGGACGAACGCCGCCTCCCAGTGGGTCTCCACCGACAGCATCGCGCCGTCCAGATACTCGACCGCCTTGTCTATGGAGTCGGCCCACTCGCTCAGCTTGTCGGCTGCCACCCCGTTCCGGCAGGCCTTCACTGCGTTGATCATCCTCGGGAACAGGTCCATCACCGCCTTGATGCGCAGGCACTCCGTGACATAAAGGTCCTTGAGGCGGCCGGAGTCAGATGTCCACAGCCCATCTCTGGAGAATATGTCTATCGCCTTCTGGACGTAGCCCGAGATCTGCGCCATAAAGCCAATGAAATTCAGCGGATTGTCTATCAATTGTTCGATCAGCATCTGCGGGTAGTTCGCTTTGATGTTGGCATCGGCTTCCCAGCCCGCGTACAGATATGGGTAAGCGAAGTACTTGGAGAGGAAGTTCATCATCCCCGGCCCGGCGCAGATGTCGTCGAAATAGTGGAACGCGCGAAGACCTTCCTGCCACCGGTCGCCGAAGACGCTCTTCGCATACTCCGCACGGAACGCGCGCTTGTCCGGCCAGTTCGCGGAGTTCCATGACTTCGCCCCTTGCATGGCGTAGTGCTGGTGGTAGGAGGGATGCCACACGCCGTAAGCCTCGATGCCTTCGCAGTTCTCCTCCACGCCCTTCTCCGCCGCAAGGAAGCAGTTGTCCAGGTGGTTCTGGTAGTTGATCCAGTAGAAGTAGCCGGTCATGGGCACAACCCACCTGCGGAACCCAAGCTCGGGCATGGTGGTGTCGTAGAAATCCGCATACCGCCACCAGTGAAGGACCGCGTTCTCCTTCAGCCCGGCCTCCTCGAAGCGTCGGGACAGCTCGTCGTTCATCTTACCGCCGCGCGAGAAGTGGTCATGCCACATGCCGATGGTCTTCATCCCCTTCTCTTTCAGGTGAGTGGCCAGGCTGACGGCGTAGTTCACAAACCGGTCCTCGGGTGTGGTCTTCGCGCACTCCGGGCACTCACACCAGGGGTCAATCCGCAGGAGCGGCGTGTCCTCGTTCATGCCGACCAGCGGGTATACCTCGTCCAGCCCGATGTGGAAGAAGTCAATCCCGTTCGGCAGCAGGTACTTGTCGCAAATCTCGTCGAAGATGCCGAACATGGTTTCCAGGGTCGCCAGGCTGCTCATGCAGAAGCCGTACTTTTTGGGTGTGCCGTCCGGGAACTTGGCCGAGGTTTCGGGGTAGTTGCGCGGTATCTGGGTGTTGTGGCCGGGCGTGTTGAAGTGCGGGCGAACGATGATGCCCTTCGACTTCGCGAGTTTGATGATCTCGCCGAACAGGTCTTCCCGGTACATGCGCGGGATGTACTCAAAGCGGATGTCCTTCTTCTCCGCCGACGAGTAGTAGTTGACCAGCAGCGGGGTCTTCAGCTTCGGGTACTTTTTGATGGGGACCATCATCCACTCGGAGACCTTGCCGTCATACTGCGCGGGCCAGTTGTTGTATAGGCCGATGCTGACGATGTTCATGCGCATGGCGGCGAGTTGGTCGAATGCGTGCTCCCAGTCCGCCATAGTCATGTTGTCCGGTCCCCATCGGCACTCCACGTAGATGCCGCGGTATTGCAGGTCGGGATAGTCGAACACCGTCATCTCGGGAATGTAGCAGCCATCTGATATTTCGCTCAGCGCGCGGGCGGCGTGGACCAGCGCCTGCGGGGTGAACCCGAGCAGGAGGACGTCGTTGCCCATGCACTTGATCTCATAGGCCTGATCGCGGTTCTTCGGGGCGTCGGCGGCACGGCTGACCTCGACCATTCCGGCGAACCTCGACGGCCCATCCGGCGTGCAGAGGAAGATTCCGTTCCCCTTGCCAGCCTTGCTTTCGGTGACAACCGAGTCAACAGGATAATCGAATGCCTCGCGTATGAGGCGCGCGGCCTCGTAGACGACCGGATCGGCGTCATCGGCGACGACGATCTTGAAGGCAGGTCTTGCTGCCAGAAACAGCGGCATCTTCCCGCCGTGGAATTCCATGACTCTTGGTGTGAATAACGGATTCATGTTTATAACCTCGTGTTCCTGTTCGTACTCGTACTCGAGAATCCCCATGTGGAGTGCCGGCATTTCCCCGCATGGCGATTCGCCATGCTCTCCAAAGCGGCGCGTGCGCCGCGGACCAATGCCGCTGTATAAGCTTTCGCGTCGCACAAGGGCAATTCATTGCCCGTCAACCGGTCTATCTACCCAATGTCCGCGATTAAAATCGCTCGATACTATCGCGATGGGTAGAACAGCTAAATTGAAATTTGGCACTCCACAAGCACACTTGGTTTTCATCCCCTCGTGTGGCCGTCAAGCCATGATGACTTACTCGTTGACAGTTCGACCCAACACATCACTCATCACTTTTGCATATATCCGCGTGTCTTCCAGTGATCCGTCCTCGGCATGGGTGAATGCGCGAAGGGTGCCCTCCAATACGAAGCCGCAACGCTCGGCTACACGGCGACTGCGCTCGTTCCGTTCGTCAATATGCAGTTCGATACGCCTTGCCCCGAGATGCTTAACCATGCAATCGGTGATAGCGTTCACCGCTTCCGTCATGTATCCCTGCCCGACGAACGACTTTCGCGTCCAGTACCATAGCTCAGCTTTCGGCACGCGCATATCTACCATGGCGAGTCCGCACATGCCGACGAAGGTGTCCGTGCCTTTTAGAAACAGGTTGTAGGTGAAAGGCTTGCCGATGAGGAAGTGCCGGCGCATCTTGCGGAGGCGCCGTATGCCGTCTTCCAGGTTCGGCTCGTTCTGTGCCCAGCGCATCCAAGGGATCAGCATTTCCCGCGACTCAACGACGGCGGCGTGTATCTCAGCGGCGTCACGAACCCTCGGCCCGCGGATGGTGAGCCTCTCGGATTCGAATGATTCGGGCATAGGGCCGATCACGGCAAGGCCCCTTCCCGCCGAGCGATGAACATGCCCGACGATTTGGCAATGCAATATGCACCCGTGCGGGTAATTTCCGCTCCAACGATCCGCCTGATCTCGCTCAACTGATTCTCAGTTGCCGACACATTCGGCATGGAGAGGATGTAGTCCACGACCGGCTGGATCTCTGTCACGTGCAGGCCATCCTCGTACCGTTGCATCTCAACGTGCGCGAACCATTCCAGCAACTCGTCCGAGCCGTTCTCCAGCGTGAAGGTCACCACTTGTGATGACATCACCGGCAGCCCCACGTGCTCCATGAGTTCGCTAGTCTCGCGCATGTGGTCTGAGCCGTTGGTCGTCGCATACAGCCGTCCGCCGGGCCTTAGTACGCGGCGAATCTCTGCGAGCGCCCTTGGGCGGTCCGAAACGTGATAGAGCATGTGGTTGGCAATGACGGCATCTACGGACTCATCGCACAGCGGGATATCTTGTGCGTCTACGATCTGATAGTCGAAGGTGCGTCCGACCGCATCCAAGTTGTGTCGGGCTTCGTCGAGCATTTCCTTGGAGCAATCCGTCAGGGTGATATGCCATCCATCCGGTATGCGGTCCTGGTTGGTCGTCCATAATGCACCGGAGCCGCATCCCAGTTCGAGAACTCGTCCATCTGCAGGCATATCGAACTGCTCGAATACCCACTGTGCCCAGCCTGTGGGATTGGCGCTGAAGCGGTTATGAAGCTGCATCCTGGCGTTCAGATTACCGGCAGTTCGGTATTGTGTCTCGGCAATGCGTCTTGTATGGGCGTCACTCATCGCTCATTACTTTCGCGTAGACCCGCGTGTTGCGTAACGCTCCGGTCACGTCGCGGGAATCGTTGCGGAGGACGGCTTCGAGTTGGAATCCGCACCGTTCGGCCACGCGCCAACTGCGCTCGTTGCGTTCGTCCATGCGGAGTTCGACACGGCGAGCGCCGAAATATTTCACTGCAAACTCAGTGATCGCATTCACGGCCTCAGTGACGTATCCCTGCCCGGAGTACGGCGTGCGTATCCAGTAGCCGATCTCGACCTTCGGCACCCGCCAATCAATGCGGTGGAGTCCGGTTCCCATGATGAAGGTGTCCGTACCCTTGAGAAAGACATTCAGTCGGAAGTCCTTACGCGCCAGATATCTCCTGCGCGCCTTCCGCTGATTCACTTTGGTCTCCTCGATTCTCGGCAGCGCTGCCGCCCACGGCATCCACGGACGGAGTTCCTCGATAGACTCATGAATGGCGGCGTTTACCTCTTCGGCGTCGCGGATCCTCGGTGCGCGGATGATCAGCCGCTCGGACTCAAACTGCTCTGGGATTATGATGGGGGGTGGATCGGCCAATGCGTTTCTCCTCTATATGTGGACCCGGTAGCGATAGGTGTCTGTCGTCCAGTCGGATGTGTCTGCATCCTTGCGATTCGCGTACCATCGGGGCATGCAGAACACGATTTCGTGGGTCTTCCGGTCTTCAAAAGCATGGAAATTCGAGAGGTTCATAGTCAGGTTGTCGCCGGGCTTGAGGTCGTCAAGCGCCACAACGGTTTCCTTCTTGAGGAGCAGCGTCTTCTGGTCAACCTCGCCAACCACAAACGGCCGCCTGGGCAGGTTGCCGTTTGGATTCTTGTCGCAGATATTACCGAGCCAGAAGAGCCGTCCGCTGCTGTGCATGACTAGCTGCGAGCACGAACTCGGCGAAAAGAAGCTCTCGCCGTTTGCATACGTCCACTCACGGACTTCGCCCCAGGTTCGGCCGTTGTCGTTCGAGATGCAGTACCATCGGCGACCCGGCAGTTCCGTCTTCTTCATGTTGCTGCCACGGAGAACCATCAGAATTCGCCCATCCCCGATGCGAGCCAGGGTCGGCTCGAATGCCCCTCTGGTGGTCAACTCCGGCGCTAACCGTGCGGGGCCGGACAGCTCCCAGGAGATCGTCTTGTTGTCTTTCCACTTGCCGATCAGCACGCGAGACTGGTAGAACGGCGTGGTATATGGCTGATAGAGGCCGCCCTTGGGATCGAGTTCCGCGATCTGGATGGGCGCGAGTATCGTTCCGTCCGGCAGAAAAATCGGCACACAGGTCTGATCGCCAATCATGTAGCAGTTCTTCCCGACGAAGAGCGGCTCGAACGGGTGATCGGAGGTGAAGCCTTTACCGATGATCTGCTTTGCTTCCGTGTAGGTCTTCCCGCCGTCCAATGATACCTCGTACCATATCGTCCAGCGCGATGCAGCTTCACTGACTTTGTCGGTGGGCAGGCACACTCGGTTGCTGAGTCGGATCAGGTGTCCGTTGGGGCAGATGACCGGTGGATGTGAACCGATGCGGTATGTTCCCTCGGGCGTTTTGCGGATGAAGCTGATCTCTTCCTCTTTGCCCCAGGTTTTACCGTTATCGTTGGACCATCGGCGCCACTTGCGGTCGTTCATGTCGCTGCGGGTCTGTGTCCCGTAGACGGCCTCCATTCGGATACCGTTTTGCTCTACGTACCAGCAGCAGCCGAGTCCGGCGACGCCTTTCTCAGGCGACTTCATGAATATTTCTTTGCTCACTAGTTTCATCTGCGGCGCTGAGGCATAGATCACGGCAGCCAGCAGCAAGTATTCCCATTTCATCATGATTGCTCCATCAGAACTTATGAGTCAGTTCGGTTTTCGAGAGGTCGGTTACGGGTCTGATCTCTGCGGTTACGATCTTTCCGCTCTTGGTCAGGCTCGTGCCGCCCGCAAGCATGGACTTGACCACCTTGCCGTTCTGGATGCGAACGAACACCGTGTCGGCGTCCGTCTCGAAGTCGAGGAACTTGATCTTGCTTCCGGTCTTCTGCGACTGAACGAAGTAGTCCTTATGACCATCTGCAAATATGATCTCTATCCCGGAGGCCGACTGCAGATCCAGACGCTTTACGCCGGTTACCGGGCATTGCTCGCCTTTCGCGGAGGGATAGATGACGTATTGAAAGCACGTCGGTCCAGCTTGCTCCTTCGAGTAGACGGCAGTGGGGAGCGGGCGCATTTCGTATCCGGATTTGATTGTCCAGCCCTGCACGGTGGGTTTCTCCTGCGCCGAGACGACACGAAGGTTCACGTTATCGTCCTCAGAAACGACAATCGCCAGGTTGCTTGAGTCTTTGTTTACAGTGTAAGCAGAAGCGCAAACCAACTTCACTGCGTCGGCGTCGAGGTGGAACAGACTCTCGTATGTGTGCGACTTGTTGTCGGCAGGGTCGAGGAAGTCCGTGATGATCCAGTACTCCGGCTTCACGAAGAAGATGCTTCGGGTGTGCTTCACCTTGAGTGCGCTATCAGGCCCGTACCCATCGTTATATTCACCGGACGCGTAGTCGAATCCGTCGCTGGCGATCCATTTGTTCGGCAGCGGTTTCGAGAGCACATACTCCTGTCTCGGTCGTCCGGCCCTGTGCTGATCCAGGCCGTCAACCATGATCGTGTTGTGCCCCCTGGTGGAAAGCACATATCTCCGCCACTGGGAACTGTCGTACGGATAGACTCCCGCATCAATGATCTGGTGTCTGCCCTGTGAGTAGACATCTATGCTGAGCGCATCCTCGTGCTGGTGGCCGTATCCATAAGGCCCGGCGTCGAACAGCATGTACAGATCCTGCGGGTCCCAACCAGATCGCATGACGAGATGGCCGGAGAAGGGCAGCGCGATGGAGCCCACCTTCGGCTTCTTGCCTTCTTTGCCGTCTGTTGCCACCCAAAGGTAGTCCTTGCGATCGGGGAAGAAAACGAATCCCTGCTTCAAGGCGGGTTTGATATTCTGCACGTTCGCATCATTTAGCGAAGGCAGTCGCCCATCCGGCATGCAGGCGTCGAGGTCGTAATCATACATCTTCTCAATCTTTGTTATGTAGTCGGCGGGCATTGGCACATCGTTCATGTGCGCGATTTCCCATGCCATCACGAAGTTGGAAAGACTGGCCTGATGGTAGCTTGTGGACAGCTCGATCTGCGCGCCGTCCGGGTAGACCTGTTTGTCCAGCTCGGTATACATGCGGTCAATGGCTATCTTGCGCCAGGAGTCGGCCTCCTTGAACTCCGGGAACAGGACGCCGACATGCATCAGGCCGTTCGTTTCCATGGCAAGCCAGTTGCCGGTGCTGGGATATTTGGCCAGGATTCGGGCGTGCTCCACGAACGATTTGACCATGGTGACAATAGCCTCATCCGTGAAGGAGGGCGAGCTGAGCAGGCGATAGAAGATATCCGGCCACGCCTGACCTACACGAATGCCTTGTTCAATAGTACGCCAAGTGTTGGTCTCGTTGCCGGAACTTGTGGTTGGCGATGGACATCGGCGCACCCAGTCCACGATCTGACGCACACACTCATTTGCGTATTTCTCCTCGCCGGTGTCCCAGTACGCCCGTGCAAGCCATTGCCAAGTGCCGTGCCGATTGAGTTGAAAGGGGAATTCCCTGTAGTTGATCGGGTTCGCGTTCCAGTCTATCGGGCCGTCGAACTTGTACCAGGTGCTGACGCTCCAGACCTCGCCGTTCATCACCCGGTCGGCGTTCTCGGTGTTTACGCCTTCGGGACGAGAGTCGTGCTTAGGCCTTGCGCGCCAGTCGAGCTTCCACACGGGTTTTTGGCGGTCGTGCAGGTAGACAGCGAACTCATGTTTCGCGTCTTCGAGGTTGCCCGACTGCACGGCGGCCTTGACCTTCTCGAGACCCGGACGGTTGAGGTCAACAGCAGCGAAGAACTGGGCGTCCGATATGTGCGGACCTTCCTTAGTGTCAGCAGACATGGCGACTCCTCTCGTGAGTATGCACAATATGATGGACAGGACCACGATCCATGGCTTCATTCTGGACTCCGATCTTTGGGAAAGATAAAATATGGGAGTGTTGGAGTTTGGGGGCGAACGTTCAACGCACAACGCCCAACTTGTGACACCGAATGGAAATCATGTGTACCACTCTCATGTAAGCCGGCTGGCAGCCGGCACTACGCCCACACTCCCATACTCCCGCACTCCCGCACTCCCACACATCTCTTCACGTCATCTTCGACAGCGGATTCTGCTTGTGGCACTCCTCGATCACCGCGATCTGCTGGCGGACTTCCTCTGGCTTCACGATGAGCGGCGCGCCTTTCGTCAGCGAATCGTGGAGCATAGTGTAGAAACTCTTCGCCATGGTATCGAACAGGCCTTTCTTGGCCTCCGGGACATCCCAGGATTTCTCGTGCCACTTGAGCGTCTCGGAACAATACTTGCGTCCCGGAAGCGGTTCGCGGATGAGATGCTGTTCCGGCGCTTCCTTCGGCTTGTAGAACTTCCAGTCCAGGTGGGTGGTACTGCCCTTCAGCCCACCGAACTCGCCGTCAATGTTGTACGTATGCGTGGGGTAGGCACAACATGACGATATCTCCAGATCAATAGCAGGATGGCCCTCGCCGCGCAGAAGTATCTTTACGAAGTCTTCGGCGTCGCCGAAGGTATTCGCCCGATCCATGATGCAGCAGACCTTCGGCATCGTGTCCGTCCCGAAAAGCTGGAGCGCCTGGTCGAGCGGGTGCGGTCCGGTGTTCAGCAAGTTGCCGGCATTGAACTCCTGAAGCGTCTGCCAGTCCCATCTCCGCCCGAAGCCGTTGAATGCGAGGCGCACCATGACGATGCGGCCGAGAACCCCGGAATCAATGACTTTTCGCACCTGCTGGAAGTACGGCGCGAACCGGGACTGCTGATAGACAGCCAGGAGTTTGCCGGTCGCCTTGGACTTGGCGATCATCTTGTCCACATCGGCGGCCTTGCGCGCGAACGGCTTTTCGCTGAGGACATTGAAGCCTTTGTCCATGATCTCCAGTGTGATAGGCACGTGCAGGTGGCTTGGTGATGCGTTGACCACCAGATCGAGGTCGTCCCGCTTCAGCATATCCTTGTAGTTATTGTATGCCGCGCAACCGGTGGCGTTCACGGCATCATCACAGCGGCCGTCCAACGGATCCGCCACTGCGACTACCTTGTACTTGTTCGGCAGCAGTTGGAGGGAGTGGACGTGGATGTTATATCCGCTCCTGCCTTGCCCAATTACACCTACTCTGATCTTCTTCATGACTTAGCCTCTTTCGGTTTGTTTCTCTTGAACTCCACCTCGAATCCGGGCTGGAGAGTTTTGATCGAAGCGACCTCACCGTCGGGGCCGAGGGTGAACGTCACCTTCAGGTCTTCCCATAACTCGGGGCGCGGGTTCTTGCCGATGAACGTATCGAAGTGGTAGTGGCCGAGCTTGTACTCGGCAGCCCCGTACTTCGCGAAGAGAGCGCCGTCCTTCAGCGATACAGGCAGAACACCATATGCCGCATCTTCGTAGTCGCCGAGGTAAGCCTCCAGGTCGCGCGAAGGCTTTGTGCGTTTGTGCCGGATTTCTTTGGCCTTTTTCTCCTTCGCCTCCAGCTTCTGACCCTTGTGTACCGTCTTGATGTCTGCGTTCCAGTTTCGCTTCGAAAGTCCCAGCAGGATGTCCCGCAGTGCATTCGCCAGGCATGTAGACGGACCGTCCATGGCTATGTTAGTCAGCACGGTGAAGCCGATGTTCAGCCTTGGAATGAGCGTGGTGTTGCTGGTGAATCCGCGCAACCAGCCGCCGTGGCTGATGATGACCTCACCTCGGTACTCCATCTTGCTCCACCCCATGCAGTAAGTGGACAAGTTGCAGCCGTGGTCTATGCCGTATTTGTCCGGGTTCTCAACCGGCACGACGATGTGCGGCTTCTTCGTCTCATCCAGGTTCTTCTTCGATATGATCTGCTTGCCATCGAACTGCCCGTCGTTCAGGTGGAGCTTTATCCACTTGCTCATATCGGACGCGCTGGCGTTGACCGCTCCGGCGGCGGTGGAGTTGTCGTGCTTGGGCGTGGGAACCAGTACAGCCTTGCCCTTGTGCGGCACGTGTCCATGCGAGTGGTCGGGCGACGTTTCGGTCTCGCTGACTTTGCACACGGCGGACATGCCAAGCGGCTTGAATATGCGCGCTTTGAGGAACTCCTGCCATGTGCTGCCGGCTGTCTCTCCAACCGCAAGTCCGGCGGCGGAGAAAGGAACGTTGGCATATTCGTAGGTTGATCTGAACGATGTGGAATTGGGCGCGAGTCCGTATCGGCGAACAATCTCTTCCGCTGTGCGCTCTTCCACCGCCCACAGCTCATCGTGCCTGGGCATGCCAGTGCGGTGGCTGACGAGATCGCGCATAGTTACGCAGGCATCGGCGACCGGGTCGGATAGCTTGAAGTACGGAAGGCGCTTGCGCGGATGGTCGTCCCACGACATCTTGCCCTCGTCCACGAGGATTGCCATGCAGGCGGTGGTGAACGCCTTGGTCATAGAGGCGATGGCGAAGAGGGTATTCGGTGTGATGGGGTCGTCCGTGCCGACCTCTTTGACGCCGTAGCCCTGAAGGTATAGCTCGTCGCCATGAACGATGGCAACGGCCACGCCGGGTATCTTCCACGCTTTCATGGTTGTTTCAACGGCTTTATCCACCTGAGCGCGAAAATCCATGTGTCCAGACCTCCTCTTTGACGCTCTCGCAGATGGAGCGTGCGCTGGCCCGCATTATTCACATGAAAGGTGAATAATCCAGGCTGGCTAATTCTAACATGAATGGATTGTATAATGGAATGGCGAGGACTGCGAGACATGTGATGATCGTGGACGGGGACAATTCCTATGAGGAAGCCATGAAGGAGAAGGGATAGCCGGAGAACATCCAAGTGCGGCGGAGGAAGGCTAGGCCGCGACGGAGACGGGCTTGGCCTTGGTGCTGGGTTCGGGGACAGGCTTGCCATCGTCGCGTAGCGTGTCTATGTAGAGGGAGATGGCTTCCTTGATGTTGGTTTCGGCGTCTTCCAGCGTTTTGCCTGTCGTGATGCAGCCCGGAAGGTCCGGCACGTACGCCGAGAAGTTGCCGTTAGCTTTTTCGAATGTGGCTAGATACTCTTTCATTGCGCTCTCCAGCGGGAGGTGTCGGGCGTAGTACCCCAGACCTCTCATTGCTACTCGGCTGCGGTAGTATCCGCAATAACTGTCGCCAGCTGCCGCATGACGTAGTCTAGATCGATGTCCGGAGCACCTATACGACCTAGCTGTCT
>JANYKG010000187.1 GCA_025358205.1 Armatimonadota bacterium | reverse complement strand
CAGCAACGCAACCATCGTCTTTCCAGTAATCGTGCTCATCGCGTCCCTTGGGGTGCTCGGGGTGACACTTACGTTTGAGGTTGGCGATATTATTCTTTGTAGGGGTCAAATGCCCGGCGGTTGGATGGGGTAGCGAATGGCAATGTTCACCTTCCTGCTGCGACAACTTTGCTCAATGCCTTGTCCCCTTCAGGTGTATACAGTTCCAACTCTCCGGCATCGACGGCGAACGCCTCGTTGGTGTGGACGTTTGTCAGGAGGACCACCACCACATCGACCGCAACATTCGTCTGCGGCAAAGCAACATAATCGAGTCTTTGTGTAAACGCCACTCGCTCGTCCTTTTGCCACACACCTTTGTACGGCTTGATAACGATGCCGTCATACATGGCAATGGACCAAGGGTTGTTTGACGCTTGTTCGATATGGTCCGCGGTGATCCTGACCGCGAACACATTTGAATACCGACCGAGCACCTCCAATGCATCGCTGACATCCATCCCTCGCCAGGAACCCTCGGGTGACTGGACACTCGCACACCCAACAGCCATCAGGATCATTGGCAACAATAGGCACCGGCGGATAGTAACCATGGTTGCCCTCGCCTCGTTGCGACCGTTGTTCCGTTACGGGTTCTTTACCGCCTGCCATGTTGTGGGCGGAAGTACCCAGACTTCTGCGGACGTCCCGCCGATGATAGGCGTAGATGGGTCCTTATAATCTACTCGCACAACACCGACGTGGCCGCTGTATTGGCTGCTGGCAAACTGATAGACAACGACAGCAGTGTAAGTGTTCTTGCAATTCGAGTTGCATTTTGCAAAGACTGCCATTATCTCACTCCGCAGGCTATCGATCGACGTTGCTGCGGACGCAAAATAGTAGGCTTCCGTATCGCTGCAAACGGTTGCTTTTCCCCAATTCTTCGCCAAATACTTGGACATTAATGCGGCATTTACAACGTAATTGCCATCCGTGCCTGGATGCGTGTTGTCAACGTCATTGTGATAATCCTTGGGCGACGTAACATGGTTTCCAGGAAGCATATTGAGCGTGTAGCTGACTCGAGCAGCACATGTATCGGGTGTCTTGCCGGTCTTCTTTGCCGTCGCCAATTCCAAGGCACCCAGTGAGCCTCCGATAAGTTTCCAGATGAGTGCCGGGTCTTTGTATTGTCCGTAATCTGGATACGACTGCCAGAAATCCTCAGCTAGGGGTGTCAGTCCGAGTAGGTCGACAGAGTACAGCGGCTCGTTCCGATTGAACTGGTATTCCTCCGCATGCGGTGTCGTCGCAAGTTGCTGCGCAGCAGACGTTCTGACATCCACATGCCTCTCCGCATCTATTGGGTCTCTACTTACCCACCGCCCCACCTGCGGGCTGAGATATCTGTGGCCGTAGTACACCAACCCTGTCTCGTCGTCCGTGAACTTTGTGGAGAATCGGAACGGAGTGTCTCGGGCGGCCGGACCGGTAGCCACCAGCGTCTCGCCGAAGGGCGAATACTCGTAGTGCGCGACGGTTGAGCCGCCTGTGGCGCTTACGAGGTCAGAGAGGTTGCCGTTCGCGTCGAAGCAGGCGAAAGAGATGACAGGCGGAACGCCAGGACTGCTCTTGCTGGGCAGTTCTCCGAGCAAGCCGCCGATGCCGCCTGCGCCTTGCATTGAGCCGTTCAAGTCGAGTCCCCAGACATAGTCCATATCCACGCGGCGCGTGAGTGCGTCAGGCCGGTGTTCCTCGTGGATGAGGTTCCAGTCGTTATAGCCAAACCAGTAGTCCGAGGTCAGGGACCAGAGGGTGGCATTTGTACTGCATATGGCAAAGACCTGCTTGCGGACACGTCGCCACTGACTGTCGTAGGTGAATGCCAGGGCGATGCGCGGCACGCCGAGGTTGGTGAGCGAGGCGTGACTTTCCATGCCGATGAGGCGGTTCTCGCCGTCCCAGGTGTAGGCCCAGCGGGCGTCGTTGGTGAGGTTGCCATCCAGGTCGTATGCAAGCGCCTCGGGGGTCTGCGGCGTGAACGCGTGGCCTATGACGGTATTGGTCACGACAGTGGCTCCATTGGT
Organism: Armatimonadota bacterium; assembly: GCA_025358205.1. Lineage (GTDB taxonomy): Bacteria > Armatimonadota > UBA5829 > DTJY01 > DTJY01 > JANYKG01. Next base: position 167 of record JANYKG010000187.1, on the reverse strand, counting down.
GCCGATACCAGAGATTTCGATACTACTGTAGAGTGCCTGCGCGGAGTTGTCCACGGTGAGTTTCTTGGCGAAGAGGGCGCCCTGGCGGTCCGCATTCACTCCGTTCACGCGGACCCCGGCAGACGCGGAGGCCTGGCCCTGGATCCAGACGGAACCGGGGACGGTGC
>JANYKG010000165.1 GCA_025358205.1 Armatimonadota bacterium | reverse complement strand
TCCTGGGCTTGATACTTGGTGAGATTTCGACGGCGGTTTTCTGGACCATCATCAGCGGTACAATAGGGTGTACGCCGCCCACGATTCCATTCAACTGATTCAAACGCTAATCAGGAATCATCATACACAATCTATGCCTGAAATATGCTATACTCAGACAATCTGAGAAATGAATGAATAACAGAAATGCCGAATACCGGAGGTATCGAAAATGAAATGGGTTACCAGATCGCACGTACACGTAGACCGAGTTGCGTGTCCCTGGCTCATCAGCAGGTTCGTTGATTCCGATGCGGAGTTTATCTTTGTTCCGGCAAGCCTGATTGCGGAGACAGTCGCGCGCGAAGATGCCATTCCGTTCGACGCGCCCGGTGTTGAGCTTGGACACCGCGATGGCAAGTGTTCGTTCGACTCCATCGTCGAGAAATACGGACTGAAGGACAAAGCGCTTCTTCGCCTCGCCCAGATAGTTCACGCGGCGGACACAGACCAGCTTGACTCAGACCCGATAGCAACCGGACTTGAGGCAATCGCGGTGGGCTATAGCCTGAGATTCCCCGATGACCTGGAGAACCTCGATCACCAGTTCGATGTCTACGATTCTCTGTACTCCTGGTGCAGGCTGCAGGTAGCCAAGAATGTCTGACCCGATAAACCAAGGCACTTTGCGAAAGACTGCGGACTTCCTGGGTCTGAAGAAGAGCATCGTCGGGCTGCTGGCGATGGTCGTCATGGTAGGCATGGGCGAGCACATGGCAGAGCAGTTTCTACCGCTTTACCTCGTGGTACTAGGCGGCGGACTCATATCTGCCGGTGCGCTGAACGGCATGGATAACCTGCTTGGGGCGCTCTACTCCTATCCCGGCGGTTACCTGGCGGACAGACTCGGGAACAAGCGCGCACTGCTCATCTTCAACCTAATCGCCATCTTCGGATTTGCGATTGTCATAGCGATTCCAAAATGGCAGGCCGTACTCATCGGTGCTGTATTCTTCCTCTCGTGGACCGCCATCTCGCTGCCTGCGACGATGGGGCTTGTCGCCAAAGTCCTGCCAAAAAACAAGCGGACAATGGGCGTCTCCATGCACTCGCTGGTCCGGCGAGTCCCGATGTCGCTCGGCCCGATGATCGGCGGGGCGTTCATCGGCATCTGGGGTGTCGCCCTCGGAGTTCGCCTTGCCTTCTCCGTCGCGATAGTTATGGCCCTGATCGCCCTGCTCATGCAGCAGAAGCTCATAGAGGACGACCGGCCGGACGTAACCACGCACAAAGACACCGCCAGCAAGATCGGTATGTCTGCGCTCTTCAGAGACATGGGGCCTGGTCTGCGCAATTTGTTGGTTTCGGACATCCTGATCCGATTCTGCGAGCAGATACCCTACGCATTCATCGTGCTATACTGCGTTCGGATGCCAGCCAGTGCGATTCATCTTCAGCAGATAGCGCACCCGATCAGCGCTCTGCAGTTCGGTTTCCTGCGATCTGTGGAGATGGCGACTGCGATACTCATCTACATCCCGGTCGCGTGCCAGGCGGACCGCCTGGGCAAGAAACCTTTTGTGGCACTGACATTTGTGTTCTTCTCCGCATTCCCGCTGGCACTGCTCTTCGCGAAGTCTTTCTGGTGGCTCGTACCTATCTTCGTTCTACGAGGTCTGAAGGAGTTCGGTGAACCGGCCCGAAAAGCGCTCATCATGGATCTCGCTCCCGAAGACCGCAAGGCGGCAATGTTCGGTATGTACTACCTGATACGCGACATGATAGTCTCACTGGCGGCGTTCGGCGGAGCATTCCTGTGGACCGCAAGTCCGAGGTTGAACCTTCTCACCGCCTGCGCGTTCGGCGTACTCGGCACGATATGGTTCGCGCTCAAAGGAAAAGACCTGCCGACATCACCGAGTGACGCCGACAGGCCCGAAAAGGTCTGCACTGTACTAGACTAAGAGACGCGTTTATTTCGGTCTACTGGTCATGGCAGCCGGATCCATAATGAACCTGTAATGCGGACCGTATACCCAGGTTCCACGGCACTGACTACGAATGTAGACCTCAATCGTCTTTGTCGTGGTCGGGTAGTCCACGGGAATCACCGCACTCTCCTGTATCCCGTTGTCCAACGTCACCGACTGGCCCGCGTACTCCGTCGTCTGACCGGGCACGAGGAAGCGCACCAGGTCGCCGTTTCGGAAGTGAGTCCCTGCAAACGTCATCCGCCTACCGGGAGCGCCGGATGTCGGCGACACACCGGTTATCACCGCCGGCGGACACGGCACGAACTCGAATGGAAGGTTGTTCGTATCAGTGTTGCTGTTCAACAACCTCACGTAAAGAGATCCTTTGAATGTCTTGGTGAGCCAGTCCTTGTCCGGCACGCGCACTGAGTAGCTCACGCCGTCAGGGAGCTGGGCTGTGCTCAGGATAGTGCCCATTTCGGTAACGTTGGTTGACAAGGTGAACCACACCCGCACCGCATTCTTATCGAGCGGAAGGCTCACACCCTTGATCACAACCGTGTCGTAACCGCTGGCGCTCGCGGGGGTAACGCTGGTCAGCGACGTCGGCAGCAGAAACTTCGGTTTATCCACTATCGGCCTGTCGAGATTCGGAATCACGAGCGCAACGGGTACTGTCACAGTCACGTCACCCTCGGCTACCGGCTTCTGACTCGGCGCTGCTGCGGGTAGAGTGTAGACCGCAACCGTCCACACCGGGCCCTTCTGGACGTCCGCCGCAGTCGCGGTGTAAGTCAACGTCACCGGCGAGGCTTGCTGCGTCGGTGTGTTCACCAGCTTGCCCGATGCGTCGGCTAGAGAGACGTATAGCCCCGATCCCTGCCACACTGCCTTGACTGTGATAAGTCCCGGCTTCAGTACCTCGAATTTGAACTCCGCGTTGCGACCCGCGTACAGGCTGAATGGCTGAGGCCACGTGGTTGCGGCACTTGCTGATGCGGCGAGAATGCCGATCAACACGCAAAGCACGAGTACGGAATGAGCGAATCTAATCCCTGTTGTCATCTGTTCCTCCACTAGATACTGTCAGCGCAGAGTCTCTGCTCGAAAGCGAGATCTCAACACCGATCAGTCAGCGTACAAACGAATACCCTCTGGTTATTCTACGTCTACGCGCACGGAATGTTACCCTCAGCGCCCTGTCGTTCACCGCAAGTGTGTGATTATCCGGTCTTTCGTCCAATGATCGCGGTACCAGGCGCTCGATTGGTTATCGTCGTCCAGCGCTGCCATCCGCATCTTCAGTACCGCGCGAAAATGCTTTTTATCAGCCGCATGCTTCGGATCGTCCGCCAGGTTGGTCATCTGATACGGGTCGGCCTGATTGTCGAACAAAAGCTCTTTGCCGTCCTTTCGGTAGATGCCGTAAGTATACTTCTTGCTCCGAAGCGCGCGCCACTCGAATCCCTCGTCCCATGACGCGCATGCACCCGTGTTCTCCAACAGTGCGGCCTCCGGTTCCTTGCCCTTCTTGCCGAATGCGCACCCGCTCAGGTCCGTCCCCTCCACCTTCTTGGGTATCGGCAGCCCGGCCATCGTGAGCAGCGTCGGCATGATGTCCGGCGTATTCAGGCACGCGTCAGTCGTCCGCCCACCGCTCGCCTTCCCCGGCCAGCGCACCAGGAACGGCACACGAACCGCCTCTTCGTAGAAGATGTTCTTCGCCAGCCGTCCTTGCGAGCCCATCATCTCGCCGTGGTCCGAAGTAAACACCACAATCGTGTTGTCGCGAACCCCCGCCCTATCAATCGCGTCCATCAGCCTACCGAAGTTCCAGTCCAGGTTCGCCGTCATGGCATAGTACATGGCATAGTAACCGCGCAGCATCGCCGGTATTTGGTCGCGCTCTGCATGGTCACGGAACTTCCCCCAGTTGTCTGAGTATGGATCGTTCTCCGGTTTGTAGTTCTTCGGCAGCCCAAACTCCTCTTCCGTGAACATCGCCAGGTACTCCGGCGGCACGTTCTCCGGATTCCATGGCGCGTGAGGCGTCCCCACCGACAGGAAGAGCGCGAACGGCTTGTCCGCCTTCGCATACGTGTTCAGTTGTTCTATCGCCAGGTCAGTCTGACCATCAGGCTCGTACCCCTTGATGAAGATCTTCTCGGGGCTGTTCGTGTGGTAGTAGCCCTTGTAGTATTCATGATGGAATCCGTAGCTCGCCCAGAAGCCGTCGAACCCCAGCCGGTACGGTCCGGACGGTGTGTAGCTGTTCTTGGGGTCTTCATGGTTGCCGAGCTGGTTCGCATAGAGGTGCCACTTGCCGATGTACCCCGTTTCATACCCGTTGCGCGTCAGCACGTGCGCCAGGCAGTCGTGGTTCGGGTTCATCCGCAGTTCGTTTATGACCATCCCGGTCGAGGTAGTGTACAGCCCGGTCATGAGCGATGCCCTGTACGCCGCACAGACCGGATGCCCGGAGATCGCATTGCAGAAGCTCACGCCCTCTTTCGCGAACTTATCCAGGTTGGGCGTCTTCGCCTTCGTGTCGCCTGCGAACCCGCACGACTGGTAGCGCAACTGGTCCGCGAGAACGTACACGATGTTCGGCTTCTTACCGGCAGAAGCAGCCTTCCCCTTCTGAGTCGCGAGCAGCGAAAGCGACACCGCACCCGCACCCTTCAGGAAATCACGACGTGAAAGCTGAGACCTGTCGTTCATATAGATCTTCTCCCGCCTATCGTCAGTGCAGCCAACTCAACGCAAGATAAGGCTCTAGGTACTGAATGCCGATGCCTGCCGCAATACTTATCCCGATCAGCAGTCCCAGCACCCGAAGCGTATCCTTGGCATTCCGATTCTCTTTGACGAACACGAGCATCCCTAGCCCTGCGCTGGAAGAAAGTGCGCCGATCAACGCCCCAAAGCTGATGCCGCCTTTCAGGTAGATATCCGTGATGGCCACCGATGCGCCGCAGTTTGGGATCAACCCCACGAACGGGGCGATAATCGGTTGCCAGATCGTGTCACGCAGAAGGAGTTTCCCGATATGCGCGCCTTGCCTGCCCACGAGAAGATTGATGGCGACGGATACCACGAACAGGATAGCGAAGACGCGTGCCGTGTGCAGTAGGGGGTGAAGAATAAGCGTATGCGCCTTCTTCTCTCCAGGCAGATCATGGCCGCAACAACCGTCAACATGAACCATGTTCTGCAACTCGGTATCATCGTGCGCGTGTCCGCAGTCTGAATGGTTGCATTCCAAGGTATCCGCAGCAACTGAGGCTGATATGTCCCGCCGTGGGAAAATCATGTCAACGGCGAATCCGGCAACCAAAGCCAACATCACTTTCGTAAGAAGGAGTGGCAGCACCAGACTGATTCGCGATGGATCAGCCATGATGATGGGGACAGCTTCATCGGAAGTGGAGATAAAGACCGCCAGCAGAGTGCCTGTGGTAATCAGGTTACGCGTGTACAGGATACTGCCGACGACCGAGAACCCGCACTGCGGCAGGCAGCCAAATAGAGCGCCGAACAGCGGTCCGGCTTTCCCTGCCTTGCGGATATTGACCTGAATTCTCTCTCCGAAGCGGTATTCCAGCCAGGCGATCCCGATATAGATAACCAGCAGAAACGGGACAAGAACCAGGCTGTCCTTCAGCGCGTCCAGTATGACACCTTTCATGCCCGCCCCCTGCAGGTCAGTAGACCTTGTGCCGCATATCCAGTCCCAGAGCAATCACGAAACTCTAGCACAGCCTGTCTCACCTCGTCAATGTTCCGACACCAGTCAACAAGCAACTAGCTTGAACCGCAATAAACAAGCGAGAGGGCCGAATTTTGACCGACCCTCTTGCATTTTAACCCATTCCTATCGTTCGGGCTTATTTACCCAGCCCGGCTTTCGCCCCAGCATGTTTGGGATCAATCAGCAACGCATACTGGAATTCCCCAACGGCCTGCTGCTTCATGCCCTTTTTGGCGTAGAACTGACCCAGACGGTAGTGTGCATCAGCATAGTTCGGATCCACGATCACAACGTGCTTCAGCATCTCGATGGTCTTGTCCACCGAGCCGCCCCTGGATGCGAACAGATACGCGCTGTCGAGCAACTGCTCGGCGTCCTCAGCCGGCTTCACGACCTTGGCCGGACGCTGAGCCTTCCACGGCATGACCGGCGTGGGCACCCAGGTCGGGTTGATCTTCTGCCTGATCTGGATGGCGAGAGCGTCTCTGCTTAGACGAGGTGTGCTGTTAAAATACGACCGCCGGGTCGCGTCCGGGGCACCACCGGCGTTGGGCCCGCCACCGCGGTTCTGCATGCCTCCCGGGTTGGCGTCATTCCCGACGTTGGGTGCACCAAGCCCAGGCGCGCCGCCACGGTCCTGCTGTCCGTTGGGGTTGGGCATGCCGCCGAAGTTCTGCGGAGCGCCGTTGTTGCCGCCCGCCAGAGGGTTTCGAGTGTAGTTACGGTTGCCACCGCCGCCACGACTAGGTCCGAAGTCGAATCCGGCGTATCCATCCGCGCCCCGCTTTCTGGTTTCAGCCACCTGGGTCGCGAACTCGTCAACATTCCTGGACACGGTGATTCCGTTGTACACATGCCGACCATGCCGCCACTTGACCATGCCGTCTATCCAGTCGCGGAACTGCTTGGCCAGTTCGGGGTCACTCTCGGGCTTGTAGTTCATCGGCGTAACAGCGTCAATGATCCCTTCATGCAGCCACCGCTCCCAGTCCTGAAGCAAGAGGTTGTATGGATGAGAATCCTTGAACTCCGCCGTGCATGGCTGGCTGCACACCACCGAGCCGGTCACTTTCACCCACGGCTTAATCTTCTGCGCGCCCTGGTATACCTGCCGAACAAGACTCGTTACTCTGTCTCGCCGCCAATCGCACCACACCTTGTCGTCCATCGCAGGAATGCCGGTGCGTCCCATCTCTTTGTTGAACCGGTCTACCGCTATCTTGCTGTATCCGAAGTCCGGTGACCAGTATCGGCAGTAGTCGAAATGAATGCCGTCTACGTCATACTTCTTGATAACGTCCATGTAGACATTGAACAGGTGCTGCTGGACCTCGGGTATACCCGGGTCCAGGCCGTACTGACCGCTCTTGTCCAATCGCCCGTCTATGTTTCGGTTGATCCACTCCGGGTGCTTGTTGAAGACGTGATCGGGGCTCTTGGGGGGCGTCGTACCTGCCCATACTTTGTACGTGTTGATCCAAGCATGACACTCAATGCCATACTGATGGCACCTTCTGACCATGTAATCCAACGGGTCGAAGTTCGGATCAGGGATGTTCTCACCCCTTGGTTCGTAGGCCGATTTGTAGTACGCGTCGCCCGTCTTGCGAACCTGCAGGATCAACGCGTTCACATTGGCAGCCTTAGCAGCCCTCACGGTGTCGTCTATCTGCGCCGGGGTGAGCAACCCAGGGCCATACGACGAGACCCACATCGCCCGAAACTCAGGCTTGTCCTGAGCGGTACACGGCATGATGCCGACGAGCAAGACCAGAATCACAAATAATACAGCCGCAATTCTCACGATCTTGAACCCTCCTGGCGTCCTATAGGACGGCGCGGTTATCCGCGTTTTTGTTTTGTTAGCTAAGTGAACCGCATTGTCCTGCAAACTATTTGCTTGCCCAGTCACACAAAATGGCATATAATGAAAACATTAGCGCGGATTATGCATGTCCCGCATAATCCGCGGCCTTCTGAGCATTATTCATGCTCTTCATGAATAATGCGGGTTAGCGGTCATCTAAGTATCAAGAGGATCATGAACATGCAAGCCAAATCAAAATTAGCTCTGTTGATAATGCTTATCGCCCTCATGCTGATGGCAGGCGCATCGGTTTTCTCCTTGGCCGCAAAGCGAAACGTCAAACCCCATCAGTTGATGATTCTCTTCACGGGAGATGATCTGGGTACAAACAAATCCTGTGGATGCCACTCAACCGGAGATTATGGCGGCATCCCACGGCGCGCGAACCTCTTAAAGAAGCTCCGAGACGCCGGTAATGATATTCTGTTGCTGGATGTCGGCGATGCTGTCAACGGAGCGGGCGAGTATGCGGATATAAAGGCCAGGTTCTTCGCCGCCGCATTCCCTTATCTGAAGTATGATGTCTGCGGAGTTGGCGAAATGGAGGCTCGCTACATGAAGGAGTTCGGAACCTCCACGCCGTTCACCAATGCAATCACCACGATAAGCGCAAATGTGTATGACATCGCCACGTCTAAGCTGCTCGCGCCGGCTACCTATACCATCAAAGAAACCAAAAATGGACTGAAGGTTGGTGTGATCTCCGTGCTTTCAGAGGCGCTGGTGGATCAGTATATGCAGGAGAAGATCGGCATCAAGGCAAAACCTGTGCGTGAGGCCCTGAAGCAGACACTACCGGAAGTGCGCGGCAAATCCGATGTCGTCGTGCTTCTTTTCCACGGCGACCTCAAAACGTCCCGCGCCCTGGCGATGGAGTTCCCCGAAATTGACATCATACTTGACGGTCATCCCACAGATCCACCACTGGATAAGGCCGAGCAGATCGGCAATACTATCCTCGCCACCACCAAGTCTGCGGGTAAGTATGTGGGCAAGATAATCCTGGACATATCAGCAGACCGCAAGATCACAAAATCCGCATTTGAATCCATGCCGGTTGACAACACCTACCCCGATGATGAAGAGATGGTAAAGCTGGTGGCGCAGAACGACAAAGATCTCGAAGATTACTATGCCAGGATGCGCACTCAGTATGCGCAGAATTCCACCGATGATAGAACACAGCCGCGACAGCCTAAGCCGTTCGTAACCGTCAACAAATGCCGCGAGTGCCATCCCGCTGAGTTTACAGCATGGAGCAAAACGAGACATGCGCGCTCATACAACGACCTGATGAAGGACAGCAGAGCCTCGAACCCTGAGTGTGTGAGTTGTCATACCACCGGATTCAAGCTCCAGGGCGGATTCACTTCCATCGCCGAGACTGCCGACCTGACACAGGTTCAGTGCGAAATGTGCCACGGTCCCGGCGTAATACACTCACGCCGCGCAAACAAGAACTACGGCGCTGTCAGCATGAATACCTGCGTGCAATGCCACAACCGCGCGAACAGCCCTAGGTTCGATTACGCCACTTATAGGCCGAAAATCCTTCACAAACCGGCAGACCCTAATGCCAAGCCGCCATCCATTGGGCACTAGTTGAAACTAGATGCACCGGTTTGTCGTATTCATGAGTGTAGGGCATCTTATCAACTTGGCTTGGGCGTACCAATAACATGATGAACAACCTGCCGCAGAGAATAGCATCCTTCGCAGTTCTATTTGCGCTGCTTATGCTTGCGTCACCCCTTCGATTGTGCGCTGCGGAAACGGACGAGGAAGTGGAGATGGGCAAGGCGGCGTCTGTGGAAGTCGCCAAGCAGTACAAGTTCGTCGAAGACAAAGATCAGTTGCTCAGACTTGAGAAGGTCGGCAACGCAATTGCAGCCATTGCGGCGACCAAGGAAATTCCCGCCACCTACGGCAAATCCACGCTTTCCAAGTTCACCTACAGTTTCAAGATCATAGACGACCCCGAAGTGAACGCCTTTGCCTTACCTGCGGGATACATCTACGTCAACAAGGGTCTGCTGGACTTCATACAGTCAGATGATGAGCTAGCCGGGGTGCTCTCGCATGAGATATCGCACGTGGCGCATCATCATCTGATGCAGCTCATCAAGGCACAGCAGAAGCAAAACACCATGCTTGCACTGGCCATGCTTGTAGGAGTCAGCGCAGGTACCAAGGGCGAAGGTCTCGGCGGTCTCTGGCAGGCTCTGACACTCATAAGAATTGCGCAAATGAGCGCCTATTCCCAGGATGCGGAGTATGATGCAGACCGGACGGCTGTGGCTTATCTTTCGCAGACAAAGTATAATCCCGTAGGTGTGCTTACTTCCATGGAGAGACTCGCCAAGGAAGAGCTAAGAAAACCCCAAGTCAACTACGGCATTTTCAACACACACCCTGCCTCAACCGCGCGCGCTAAGGAGATCATCGCCGAGATGGATAAGCGCGGCATACCCATCAACCGCCGAATGGTCACATCCTATGTCAGCGTGCATGTAAAACCGGTGCCGGACACCGAGGCGTCTACCGTGTGCATAGGCGATATCGAAATCGCTCGTGTGGCTGACTTCGATGGTCAGAAATCGGCAATCCTGGCGGAGCGAATCGCCTCCGAACTGCGCGCAAAGCTGATAGCCGGAGCGCAGATACGAGACGTGCATACAGACGCGACCGGCCAAAGCATGGTAATCATGGGCGATAAGGTCTTCTCCCCTACCCCCGCAGACGCTACACTGGCCGGTAAGAGCATTCAAGCTCTCGCCACGGATGCCGCCAACGCAGTGAAACGCGCACTCCTAAAAGAACGCCTGGAACAAAACTACTAGAACCCCCGTCGCCCGAAGGATATTCACCCCTCACTGTCGAAATATGATTCTGCCCATGGATTTTCCACGTCTACGGGCGTTTCGTTGTGTTCCGAGAAACATCACCTCTTGGTATTTAAGGAGAGTATTTCATGAAAAGAGCTTTACTCACACTTTGCGTTATCGCGTCGGTGGTCTGCACCGTCGTCGGATGCAGCAAGAAGCCCGGCGCCCAGGGTCCCGGCCAAACCGGCGGAAAGATCGAACTGGACGTGGTTAGCTTTCAGGGCGGCTTTCAGTTGGATTTCTTTGAGTACGCTGCTCGCGAATACGAGAAGACTCATCCTGACGTGAGCATCAAGGTCACCGGTAACCCGCGTGTGTGGGAACAGCTTCGCCCCCGTTTCGTCAAGGGCAATCCCCCGGATCTCACATGGCCGGGTTGGGGCATGGATTACTGGGGACTCGTCGCAGAAGACAAAGTTTTGTCCATGGATAAGTATCTCCAGACCAAGGCATACGGCCAGGACAAGAAGTGGATAGACACCTTCGACATACGGCTGCTCGACAAGGGCAAGTACAACGGCCACTACTACATCATGCCATACAACCAGAACGTGTTCG
>JANYKG010000184.1 GCA_025358205.1 Armatimonadota bacterium | reverse complement strand
AGCTTTGCCGCCGCGTCGTTGTCTTGATCCCAGTGGCACGCCTCCTCAATCCCCAGGATGTCGGGTTTCACGTACTTGATGACCGAGATCACTTGTTCAAGACGATTGCCGTGGAACTTCCCACTGCTCCATTTGTTGGCGATCTGTTCATCTTCCGCGTTCACGCCCGCGCCGTAAAGAACGTTGTACGTCATCACGGTGAGTTTCTGGGCGTCTGCACCAGCCGACGACATAGATAAGCCTCCAATCACAAGCGCTGCGCATAGGTAGAATACGAATCTCGGCATGTCAGTGATCTCCTGGATTCACACGACGCTCCGCTAGAATCTGCTCAACCTGATGAAACAATTGATTTTCTCTAGCTGCCGCTGGAAAATGCCTGACCGATTGTGGAAGTTCCCTTCGGCAGTCGTGATCGTGTCGCCATCTGCGGCAAGGACGATACCGACATGATCCATATCCTTGTCCTCGATCAGATGGTTGAAAATCACAATGTCGCCTGCCTCCGGGAACTGCTGCAGATCATCAACCGGGAAGTAGAAATCGTTTTCCGGCAGAACTGCCCACTCATACCAAGCAGGAACAGCGGCGAGCGTCCATCGGTGTTCGGGCACGGGCTTAGGCGGAAATGTGAAGCCTGCCCGGAGACAGCAGTAGTACACAAACGCACTGCACCAATGGTAGCCGATGCTGGTATCCGCGTACTTGTCGTAGTTGCCGTTCTTGTTCATAGCCTCGCGGAAAACAGCGAGGTATTTCTCTATCGCCTCACCAGCCATGTCCTCGTTGCCGTAAAGCTCCAGCCCACCTTCTTCTCGGGCAATACGAGCCAGTAAGCGTCTTTTTTCTTTGCAGACATTATCTTGTTTCATAGTTGATATTCACTCAGCATCGCAGCGCCAAGCGACCTGCTTACTGTGCCTTTTTGAGCTTCCCGTTTGCGAGGTCGTGAAGTACCGGCGACAGGTCCTTCAACAACGGTCTGGCATCCTCCAACGTGAAGAAAACCACTCCGTCTGCCCCGCAGTCCACTGCATCCCTAATCTGCTGAGTGGTCCTTGCCACCGCTGCGGCTTTGTCGCCTCTCGACCTCACCGCCATCGTCACCAGCATCGGGAGTTCTGTACCCGCCATTTCGCGGTTCCACTTGGCTGCAGTGATGTACTCGCTCCGAATGGAGTAGTAGCCCATCGGGTTGACCCAATCCAGCAAACCTTCCTTCACCCACGTCTTCCAGTCCTGGCAGATGCCCCACCCCGTGCCATAGGACTGCGCGCCCCAAACGTATGCGCTCATATCGGCGTCGGGCTTGACCTCTTTCAACGCCGCTCGAATCTCACGCGCCAGTTGGTTGGTCTGCCGATACCGCCACAACCGCCATTTTGCCCAGTTCCACGAGCCGTTCTTGATGTTGTCAGCCTCAATCGCATCAATACCGAACTCCGCCTTGAATGCCGTCTTGCACCTATCGCAGTAGCATGTCTTCGTCTCGGCATAGCGCAGATAGTCGAGGCTGAGACCGTCAATATCATAGTTGGCCGCAATCTCCTTCACAATGGAGACTATGTACTGCCGAGCCTCCGGGCACGACGGATCTAGCCAGGCAATCCGTTTGCCGTTCTTGTCCATCATGCACCAGTCCGGGTGCGCCGCAGTGATCGGTGAAAACTCGGAAAAACCGTCCGCGTTGACTACAAACCACGGATGAACTTGCATCCCGCGCTTGTGAGCCGCCTCGATAACGACCTTAAACGCATCGAACGGCTTCTTCGTGTGGGGCATGATCTTGCTGTCATAGTAAGCCGTGCCCTCGGTTGTGCGCGCATAGGGAAGCAGGAACTGCACACCGGCGTCTGCGGCCTCGTTGACAAAGGCGGTCAACTCCTCCGGCGTGTCCGAGTACCCTCTACTGTAGTTCATATACGCACCGACCACCCCCGGCGACTTACCAGCGGCCAGCCCCGGCACAGCAATAACCAATACGATCAGCAATGCAACTAGGAATCTTTTCATCAGAACACTCCTTGAAAATGGTCGAAATGGTCATATGGTCACGAGGTTGGGCAGAATGACCATTGGACCATCTGACCATTCCGTCCGACCATCATATCCCCGGCGCTCTGAACGCCTTCAGTTCATTGACGGTGGACGGCGCTTTGAGTTCACCGCTGATGATCATTTGTCTCAGTTTCTCGATCTCGGCCAGCGCCTGGGGCGGTACATCCTGCTTCGTGTACGTCATCGGACTCAGGCCAACTCCGCCGTCCTTCAAACCGAAGGCCATTTCGCCCGGCTTGAACTTCCCTTTTACCACGGTCTCGCAGGTCATCACCACCGCGTTGTCCACGCGCTTCATCATGCTGGTCAGCACGCGTCCCTTCGCGATATGGTCCTGATCGGCGTCCACCCCGATGGCGTAGTAGCCCTTGCCCTTGGTCTGCGCGGCCTTTATCACGCCCAACCCGCACGAGCCGGACGCGTGCATGATGATGTCCGCACCCTGGCCGAACTGCGCCATCGCCAACTCAGTCCCCTTCCCTGGGTCATCCCACTTGCCGGTATACGCCACAATCACCTTGGTCTTCGGGTCGGCGGTCATCGCGCCGGCCTTGTAGCCACACTCGAACTTCTTGATGAGGTCAACTTCCATCCCGCCGATGAACCCAATCTCGTGCGTCTTGCTGACCGACGCCGCCAGCGCACCGGCCAGGAAACTGCCCTCGTTCTCGCGAAATTTCAGAGACAAGGTGTTCGGAAGGTAAGGCGCGTTGCCGTCAATGATAGCAAATTTCGTCTTGGGGTACTTCGGCGCGACCTCTTTGACTGCATCCTCCATCAGGAAACCGACGGCGAACACCAGGTCATACCCCTGCTCCGCGAACCTCGTGAGATTGGCTGCATAGTCCGACTGCTCCCTGGATTCCAGGAACTTCACATCAATGCCAAGCTCCTTGCCCGCCCGCTGAAGCCCGGACCATGCCATGGCATTGAACGACATGTCGCCGATCCCGCCAACATCGGTGACCACGGCGGCCTTTATCTTGCCGTTCTGCTGCACAGCCGCCTGCTTCGCGCAGCCCGAAAACGACAAAACACACGCGACAACCACACCGATCAAGAAAAATCTCCTGAACATCCTATATCCCCCTCAACCTCATCAATCTACTCTACAGAATACACCCTGCGCAGGCGAATCACCTGCTCGAAACAGCATTTTAACTCCAAGCAAAGGTTGACATGAGAACCTCAGCCGTATATAATCGTTGGGGTTTGTGGAGGGGTGCGGCATAGCGCCGGGACTCCTTGCCCGCATTATTCATGAAGAACATGAATAATGCTCAGAAGGCCGCGAATTATGCGGGATATGCATAATCCGCGCAAGTATTGCTGGCCGCATGTGCGGCGTGTCATTCCATGAAAGGGGAAGTACAACAATGCTTCACGCGACAACGCGTCTCGCCGAAGTCGTCCAGGGCCGAAGAACAGCGCTTCTTACGCTGCTCGGCGTCCTTGCCGTCACCGTCGGCGCACACGCATCTGAGGCCATCGAACTGCCGGAGTTCAGTCAACTCGGCATGATGATGCCAGCCATTTGGGTCGTATTTGTCAGCGCCATCATTGGTCTTTGTTTCGGCGCCAAATGGTTCTTCTCGATCTCTAAGGAGGATCCAGGCTCCAAGGGTATGGTCGAGGTTTCCCGAGCCGTCCAGGAGGGCGCTTGGGCCTACCTGATGAAGCAGATGAAGACCATGGTATGGTTCGTCATCATCATCGCGACAGGCCTGGTCTTTCTGTATAAGAACAACCCTGCCTACAATGTTGAGGGGACAAAGATACCGCTCTACATCGGCGTTGCGATAGCCTTCGTGATGGGCGTGGCTGCATCCTACCTCGCCGGACTGATCGGTATGGCAATGGCCGTGCGGGCGAACTGCCGCGTGGCAAACGCCGCACTGACCAGCTTCAAGAAGGCTCTGTACATCGCTTTCCGCTCCGGCGCCGTCTCAGGCATGGCCACTGTTGGTCTCGGCCTATTGGGCGCATGCATCGTTTTCTTCCTATTCGGCAACCAATCCATGAAGGTGCTGGTCGGCTTCGGATTTGGCGGATGTCTCGCGGCCCTCTTCATGAGGATCGGCGGCGGTATCTACACAAAGGCTGCTGACGTAGGCGCTGACCTGGTCGGCAAAGTCGAGCAGGGAATCCCTGAGGACGACCCCCGCAACGCCGCTACCATCGCGGACAATGTGGGCGACAACGTTGGTGACTGCGCCGGTATGGCCGCAGACGTCTTCGAGTCCTACGAAGTCACACTCGTAGCTGCTATCATCCTCGGCGCCGCGGCGTCAAAAGCTGTCGGCGGAGGATCAGCGGTTCTCGCGCTGGTAGTGTACCCGCTCCTCATCAGAGCAGTCGGCGTATTCGCTTCCATCATCGGCATCTACGCAGTCAAGGGCAAGGATGACATGGATATGGACCCGATGCGGCCGATCAACATTGGCTACTGGGTCTCTGCCGCCCTCGCCATTGCAGGTTTCTTCGTGGTCTCCCAGTTCGTCTTCTCCCGCCAGCCGATCTCCATTGGCGGCGTCGAGATCGAGTGGTGGAGATTTGCCATTGCTAACCTCGTCGGCGTAGTTCTTGCTCTCGTGATTGAGAGAATGACAGAGTACTTCACCGCAACAGACAAGAAGCCGGTCACAGAGGCTGCAAAGGCGTCGAAGTCCGGCCCTGCAACAGTCATCCTGTCCGGGTTCGCTTCCGGCATGGAGTCAGCGGTGTGGGGAGTTGTGGCCATCGCCATCAGCATCCTCGCCTCCGCGATGATCTTCAAGGCCAGCCCTGAACTGGCCGCTTACGGCGTAGCGCTCTCCGGGCTTGGATTGCTTTCCACCACCGGCTTCATGCTGGCGATGGACACATACGGCCCCATCTCCGACAACGCAAACGGCATCTTCGAGATGTCCGGCGCGCTGAAGGAAGAGGGAGTCAGCCCGAACGCCCACAAGATCGTTCACAAGTTGGACGCAGTCGGCAACACCACCAAGGCTCTCACCAAGGGCCTGGCGATTGCCACCGCAGTCATCGCAGCAACCGCGCTGTTCAAGTCCTTCATGGCTGATGCCGGACTCGTGGACATCAGAGTGAACGTTACATCCGTTTTCATCGGTCTGCTGATCGGTGGCGCGGTTCCCTTCCTGTTCTGCTCGTTCGCGATTAACGCAGTAAGCCGCGCGGCCTTCCAGCTCGTCGAGGAAGTCCGCCGCCAGTTCCGCGAAATCGTGGGCATCATGGACTACGATCCTCGCAGCGACAGTGACAAGGGTAAACCTGACTATCAGCGATGCGTCGAGATATCCACCGCTGCTGCACAGAAGGAGCTTCTGAGCCCGGCCATCCTGGCTGTCTCCGCTCCTATCCTGGTCGCCTTCGCGCTGGGATTTGAGGCTCTGGGCGGATTCCTGGCAGGCGCTATTCTCTCAGGTCAACTCCTCGCCGTTATGCTCTCCAACACCGGCGGACTGTGGGACAATGCCAAGAAGAAGGTTGAAGACGGCATGTTCGGCGGTAAGGGCACCGAAGAGCACAAGGCTACAGTAGTCGGCGACACCGTTGGTGATCCGTTCAAGGACACAGCGGGCCCGGCGCTGAACCCGCTGATCAAGGTTATGAACCTGGTCGCACTGCTGATCGCGCCGATCTCATTGGCAACAATGTCGAACACTGCGCGCGCCACGGTCTCGATAGTGGCTGTCGTTCTGCTTGTAATCGCTACTCTGTGGAGCAAGCGCGGCGGACTGGACGTTGACACGTCTGCGCCCAGCAAGTAGAACAAGAACGGTAGTAATAACGAAAAAGGCCTGCCGGAACCCGGCGGGCTTTTTTCTTGCCTCGGACCGTAAGTTTTTTCGGATTAGGGGAACGAATGGCACACTTCTTGCATATAGGGAAGTAGAACAACACAATCTTCTTCTCCTTCCATTAAGCTCGCCGCGAGGCGGGCTTTCTTTTTGTGTAACGGATGGAAGGATTCGAGCCGCCAACATGGGATAATTCTGCGTAATCGGCATTCATCACCACGACTGAATACTTACGCGCGACCGCCGTTCCGCCTCTTATACTCCCTGATCCATCCATTCCATACCATTTCACTTTCATCGGTTTGGCTATCACTCCTCGCACCTCATTTCTCTCGACAACATTTCCGCGCCACTGATGATAGCTCTTGACAGGCAAAAAAAACGACTATCATATTGGAAAGCAAGCAATTGGCGTCCTGATGGGCAGCGCATCATCATTGTGTGCTACCTGTCTGGCAGCATAGATGTCTGGTGGGTTTGTGACAATCTCTCTGACACCAACCTGTAACCAGAAAACGGAGGGCAGGGAGGTGGTCGTACTGCGCATATCAGTTGCAGATCGGTAGTAATTGTAATAATCACTCAGACTCACAATAAAGGAGAACAGAAACCGATGTTGACTCATTCTAAGACCCGCTTTACCATCATGATTGCCATCGTGGTTATATGCATGGGGATGATTGCTTCTCAGGCTGTCGCAGCTGGCAGCAGTGGCACGATCAGTGGTCAGCTCGGCTTGTCCATGGCAAGCGAGCAGGCGTTTGGATCTACCTCCAATGGCAAAACGCAGACGACTCTGAGTTTCGGGGCTGACTACAAGTACCCAATCGGTGACCGATTTCGTGTCGGCGCGTCACTCCTGTCCTGGAAATTCGATGCAGTTGACGATAGTCTACCTTTCCACGGTGGCACAAGTTTCTGTGCCCAGGCGGGTTATCTTATGGGCTCAAAGCGCAACCAGGAGGTATATCTGGGCGTGGGTAGTGACATAGTTCGGGTCGGACTACGGCGCTATGCCAACGAAGACACACCTGAACAAGGTATGTACTACTCACTGGAGTTCGTAGGTGTGATCAAGGACGACTCCGATGTCAACTCCTTCATGGGTCTAGCTGTCGGATACTCATTCTAGTAGACATGGGGCTCATGCCGCAAACGGCAGTGAGCCCCATGCCACTTCTTTTGTCACTGACACGAAGGAGGCAACATGTTGCGATTCACGAATGGCGCTTTGATGATGAAGAGAATGCGATTTCACGCGTTCCTGCCGAAATCGGAATGATGATTTCTCATGATAAACAAGGGAGGTTCGGGATGTTTTACACATTGCGATGGGCGAAGATTGGGCTGACTGCCTTCCTGCTCCTCGTGCTGAGTTCACTCTCAGTATTGGCGGAGGAGGTAAATTTGAGCTGTGGAACTCCTGTCAAGTTGAGACTGCTACAGGCGGTCATTGGCGGAAAGAACAAGGTCGATGAAGCCGTTATACTTGAGGTGTACGAAAGTGTATGTGATGCCAATGGGTGGGTACTTATCCCAGTAGGCGCGAAGGCTTCCGGGCGCGTAACGAAATCGTCAGGTGCTAAGAATATGGGCCAGAACGGCGCACTCGAACTATCGATAGACACTGTAAAGGCGATCGATAATGGCGATGTTCCGTTATCCGCAACTTACAAAGTGAAGAACCCGAACATAGTTGCCACAATGGTGCTACTGACCGGGATAGCTACGATTTTTAGTAAGGGATTGACTGCTGTCTATCCTGAGGGCAAGCTGTTTACTGTATATGTAGCTGAGCAAGAACAGAAGCTCTCAGTAAACACCAGCAGCAAGCTTGACATTGCTGTGGTGAAACCAGATATCGTTGTATCAGATGGAAAATTGAATCATGTGAAAGTACGTTTATTTAAGAAGACTACATTCACTCCTGGTCTTGAGGTTAAGGTTCGCAACAATGGTAATGCTGCCGTGACATTCTGTCTCACCGCCA
Organism: Armatimonadota bacterium; assembly: GCA_025358205.1. Lineage (GTDB taxonomy): Bacteria > Armatimonadota > UBA5829 > DTJY01 > DTJY01 > JANYKG01. The sequence goes on along the minus strand of JANYKG010000184.1, from coordinate 3,254 downwards.
GAACGATGAGTAAAGATGCAGTCACCGACGATAGCAGCGTGATCGTAGATGCTCTGATGCCGGGCGAGGAGCGGATTTGTAAGATGCCGCTTGCGGGCAGTGGTAGTGTGAAGGATAAGTTGGTTTTTGAGACCATCGTGCGATAGGGAGTGGATACGCGCTATACTGGAGTTTCACCGATCCACAGGCGACATTCATGATGCAGACCGACTTCATTGCCGCTTCTTTGAGTGAAGGATGAGATACAGAATGAATAACGTTATGAAGCGAGTGTTCGTTTGGAGTCTTACTGTAGTGTGCATATGCGGACTGGCGCACGCTGCCGAAATGCCGGAGCTCAATGCCCAACTGCTAATCATCCGGTATGAAGATGCAAAGACCACAGCAGAGAGGACCCCGATTCTGGACGCACTGGTAAATACCGGGGAAACTGCCGTGCCGGATATTGCCAAGTGCATTGAAGAAAGCAAGAGCCTTACACTCCGCACCGACTTGGCAGGCGTTCTTGGACGCATCAAGTCTCCGCAGGCGACGCCGATACTCATCAAGCTATTGCAGGGACGCAAGGGTGGGTTGCTTAAGATCGAACGCGAAGTGGACAAGGGGCTGTTCGACGCAACGATATCCGCACTAGTTTCGATAGGTGATCCCGCTGTTCCTGCTCTCATCGCTACCATAGATGGTGATAGCGTGTATGCCAGTGTTGGGGCCCTCAAGTCCCTTGCACAGATCGGGACACCACAGTGCCAGAGAGCAATACTGGATACGGCGAAAAACCAGAAGAAACTGGGCACCGAGAAGAACATCATCATAGTCCAGTACCTGGCAAGTCTGCAGATTGTTGAATCTGCGGACCGTCTTTGCGAATACCTGTCGTTTGTTCAGAAGAGTGTGAGCAACGCCGCAATGGCAGAGGTCTTCGGGTTCGGCCCATCCACTAACGTGGAGTTGAGAAGTGCAGTCATCAACGCATTGGGAGTAAACCGTGCTTCCCCAGGAATCGCCGTTCCAGCATTGCGGAAGGTTCTGGACGCAAAGGGCGAGGATACGATACACAGAGCCATGGCCGCACGATCCATCGCAAAGTATGATACACCAGATGTCTGTCCAGCCATGCAATCGGCGTTCAAGATGCTACCCGACCTGGAGAAGCATATCAAATACATCATGGGGCAGAATGCAGACCGGGCAGGTGCCGAAGCTGCAAAAGGATGGAGTACCTTCGCTTCTCAGACCGCCGCATACCTGAGCGCATCTGAGAGCGAATACAAGAATCAGATCAGTATTTGGATTCCACTGCAGTCGGACCTGAAAGTGAGTGTCTTTCTTGGACTGAAGAAATGCGGTGAGACAGGAATATCCTTCGTCGAATCTCTGCAGAACGAAAAGAAGTACAAGGATCTTGCGACCAGTGCGCTAAAAGTGCTCAATCCCCAGCAAAAGTAAGATAGCGGTGCTTAGTATATCACGCGGCCCCACTGGAGCACGACAAAGCGCAAAGTGGAATGCCTCCAATGCCGCAGAGCACAGAGACAGAGCGAAAGGCGCGCTGATTGTGCGCTCAACACGATGGTGGATTGAGTAGTAAATCGGGCGGAAGCAGGCATGCTTCTCTGCCCGCTAACAACACAGAGGAGGAAAGATGCGAAAAGTATACCTGTATGTGTCTCTAGGATTGATGTGTGCTATTATTGCAGGCTGTGGTGGCCATGGTGGTGGAAGCTCCGGTAACCGACTTCCCATGTCCGGCAATGAAACTATCTCATCATCCGATACTACCCTGGGTGACGGATCAAAGTGCGACACACGCACTTTCTATGCCGACGAGAGCGGATATGTTACTATCACAATGAGCCGTAGCGGCGGCGATCCTGTAGGTGATCCCTACCTGATGATCTACAGTGGTGAGACGCCTAGCGCAGAAACGTTCCTCGGTTCAGATGACGATGATGGACCTGGGCTTGACGCATACTATAATTTCTGGGTAAGCAGCGGTAATTATTACTCGGTACGCTTCAATACCCGTTCTAGCGGCGATCTCGGCACCTATAGCTATTCCATCCATTACGATAACAGATCCCAACCAATGCCGTCAGCGGAACCGGGAGACAAGCCGACTGGTGATGCACCGTTAAAGTTATCACAATGATTCCACGAACATGACGCGCAAAAGGGTGGCAGCAACCTCATTTGAGGTGATGGCGGCAGGTGCCATCACCTCAAATATGACTTTGTCCCTTCTTCATACAGGTCGCCGCCGTGGATATCGTTGATGACGATGACGGGGAAGTCCTCGACTTCCAGGCGATGGATGGCTTCGGGGCCGAGGTCGGGGTATGCGATTACTTCGGCTTTTTTGATGCACCGGGCCAGCAGAGCAGCCGCGCCGCCCGTTGCGCCGAAGTAGACCGCCTTGTGGAGCTTCATGGCCGCTCTAACCGCCTCGGTCCGCTTACCCTTGCCGATCATGCCCTTCAGTCCATGCTCGATCAACAGCGGGGCATAGGCGTCCATCCGCCCACTGGTAGTGGGGCCGGCAGAACCAATGACCTGTCCTGGTTTTGCAGGCGTGGGGCCGACGTAGTAGATAACCTGTCCCAGAATCTCCATTGGAAGCGGCTTCCCGGCCAGTAGAAGCTCATGCAGACGTTTGTGCGCCGCATCGCGCCCGGTGTAGATGACACCGGAGAGGAGAACCTTATCGCCAATCCGCAATTGCGCGATACCCTCGTCGGTCAATGGCGTGTGAAGTCTCAATGGCTGCTCGCTCACAGGATGATCTCCTTGTGCCTCGCCGCGTGGCACTGGATGTTGACGGCGACCGGGAGGCTGGCGATGTGCGCCGGGTGAGTCTCAACGTGTACCGCAAGCGCAGTAGTGCGACCGCCCAGCCCCGCCGGTCCGATGCCTGTGCCGTTCACGAGCCTCAGTAGATCATCTTCAAGCTCAGCATCCATCACATTGGTGTTGTGCTCCCCGACCCTTCTGAGGAGCGACTTCTTCGCAAGGAGAGCCGCTTTTTCCATCGTGCCGCCGATGCCTACACCCACGATTATCGGCGGGCAGGGATTCGGCCCCGCCGCCTCCACCGTCTCCAGCACAAACCGCTTCACGCCCGCCACGCCTTCGGACGGCTTCAGCATCCGAACCGCGCTCATGTTCTCGCTACCGCCGCCCTTGGGCGCAACGGTGATCTTCAGTGCGTCACCTGGTACTACCTCGACATGGATGATGGCCGGGACGTGCTCCATCCG